>DORQ01000024.1:0-1738 GCA_003514205.1 Acidimicrobiaceae bacterium | reverse complement strand
TTGGGATTTGATCCCGGCCCACGCGACGGCGTGTATGACGCGGCAGCGCAGGCCGCCGTAGCTGCCCTCTATACAGCTCGCGGATACCGGGCTCAGGGTCTGACCACAGATCAGGAGGAAAAGGCCCGTCAACTTCGAAAGGCACTGCTTGACGCCCAGGCCAACCTGGACACGGCGAAGGCTTCTGAGCAGAACGCGGCAAAACCACCGAAAGCAAGCGCGATCTCGGAGGCTGAGGCGGCAGTGCGAAATGCTGAGACGGCGTTGGCATCAGCGCTCCGAAAGGCAGAGTCCGACCTCGCTGACGCACAATCGGCGGTGGACCGGGCGAAAAGCACCCTCGATCGTTCGCGAGTGACAAAGACAGAGGCAGACGCCGAGGCGGCCCGCACGGCTGCGGTGAAGCGTGATGCCGATTCTGCTCTCGCTACCGCCCGGTCGGGTGGGGTGAATCCGACGACCGGGCTGAGCTTCACCGCAGCGGAGATCGAACAGCTCGTAACGAGCGCGTCAACAGCGGCGCAGGCAGCAACACAGGCCGCCCAGGCTGCTCGCGAGTCGGCCGGGGCTATCGAAGCTGCAACTGCTGAATTGAGGACGGCTCAGGTCAGGCTGAACGATACTCCTGCGCTCAATACGGCTGCCGTCCAGCAAGCGATCGATTCCGTAACGGCGGCAAAACTGCGCAAGTCAGAGATGAATGAGACCTCTGATGGGCTCTCGTCGGCTCGAGCCTCAACACAGAGCGCGCAACGTTCAGTGCAGCAGGCGAATGAGGAACTCGCTCGGGAACTTGCGAAAGGCGGAATCTCCCTTCCGGCAGGCGAGGTCGTGTTCGTCGATGCGGACTCAGTGCGGGTTGAGGAGGTGACACTCAACGCTGGAGATGCGGCGACAGGCAAGTTGATGACGGTCACTGGGGCGAGATTCGCCGTGGCGGCCTCTGTCTCAACGGCAGATCGAGATCTCCTGACGCTCGGAGCCAAGGTAACGATCGAGGCATCAGACGCTGGTATTGAGACGACTGGCGAGATCACGTCCATCGCGGAGAAGGCTGGCACCGATGGTCTTGATGAGCAACACGTCAGGGTGATGATCTCGATGGACTCTGTTCCGACGGGTGCTCAACAACTCAATGATCTCCCGGTGCGAATCACGATCCCTATCAGTTCCACGGGGGACACGTTGGTGCTCGTGGTTCCCGTTGCCGCAGTGAGCCTTGCGGCCGATGGAACAAGTCGTGTCGAGGTGGAGACTGACCCGAAGAAGGAAACGAAGCTGGTGAACGTCAAGCCCGGTATTTCGAGCAACGGGTTGGTCCAAGTGGATCCCTTGGAGGAAGGATCGCTGAACGAAGGCGATCGAGTTGTTGTTGGTGCTTCTGGTCAGGAATCATCGTGATATCGCTAGGAGAGCACATCATTCGCCTCGAGCAAGTCACGAAGAGCTACCCAACGGAGCCGCCGGTCGTCGCCCTGGATTCTGTCGATCTGGTGGTGAGTCGTGGCGAGCAGCTTGCTGTCGTGGGCCCCTCTGGATCTGGAAAGTCGACATTGCTGAACGTGATCGGTTGCCTCGACCGACCGACTTCAGGCACGTACTGTCTCGACGGCGTCGAGGTTGGCACGCTGAGCGATCGTGAGTTGGCACGGCTGCGCTGCGAGCGCATTGGATTCGTATTTCAGTCGTTTCATCTCCTGGAGCATCGCTCCGTTGTGGACAACGTGGCACTCGGGCA
>DORQ01000108.1:7361-10597 GCA_003514205.1 Acidimicrobiaceae bacterium | reverse complement strand
TTCAACAGACGAACTGGGCGATTCCGGCGCTACATCCTGAGCAGAGGCCGCGGGCAGCAGATTCAGCGATCCCACCAAGAGGAGCGAACAACCCAGCCCTACTCGGGCTCGCCGTTGGATGTGTGAAGCAACTCTCAATTCACGTACTTCGATCGACACTGCAGATCCTTCCGTTGCGGTACTTGCGATGGTGACGAGGAGGACCCCTGAGTTCAAGCATGATCTAGGGCTTTGAGACGAATGGCTTAGGTGCTTCACACCGAGCGTGAGATCGGAACCGCGCTGTGCGTGATGTTGGGCGATCGCTCGAAGTGTTGATGCAACGGCGTGGATCGTTCGATTGCCCCTTCATTCGTTCGACGATCGAAAAGCGGAGTAGGGAGTTGACACTCCTACGGACAGGCGCCTTCCACCAACCCTTGTTTCCTGGCAGATGACGTGCGGTGGAATGGAATCACGGCACAGGACGCCCATAGCCCAAACCGGTTGGCTCAATACCGCAAGCCTGTGTAGCTTTGTCTCTAGGCGCCTATAGCTCAATTGGATAGAGTATCTGGCTTCGAACCAGACGGTTGGGGGTTCAAGTCCCTCTGGGCGCACCAAGAACTCCGTTTCGTGGCGACTACGCTTGCGACCATGCCAAACGACGTTTTCTTCAAGGCCATGAACACTGGCCATCGACTCATTCGATCAGTGAGCCGGGGCCGTTTAGGGTGGAAAGCAGGATCTATGCCGGTGCTGGAGCTCACCACCGTCGGCCGTAAGTCTGGCGAGAAGCGAACCGTGTTCCTGACCAGTCCCCTTGAAGAAGACGGCTCGCTGCTCATCGTGGCCTCCAAAGGAGGCGAACAGAACCATCCGGCCTGGTTTCACAACCTGAGGGCCACTCCGGAGGTCGAGGTGAAGCTCGAAGGCTCCTCCCGGCAGATGACCGCTCGCATCGTTTCCGAAGAAGAACGTTCCAAGCTGTGGCCCAGTGTCACAGCCGCTTACAAGGGCTACGCGGGATATCAGAAGAAGACAGATCGACAGATTCCCCTTGTGTGGCTCGACCCTGTGTCCTGAGCGAGCCAACCGCCGAGAATCACCGACCGCCGAGATCCCCTTAGGGTTGTTCCACAGAAGTGAACGCCGGTTCGGTAGCCACACAACGCACGGGCCGAGGGTTGTCGAGATCTAGTTCATTGAGGATCAAGTCATAGGCGACTGGATCAAAGACGATGGAAAGATGATCGGCGTGGTCGATGAGACAGGACTGCTGGACAGTTTGGTTCTTGAACTGGGGATGATCGATGAACCCTGCCCGGTACGGCACCACGAAGTTGTCCCACGTGGTGGCCAACATCATGTAGCTCACCCCCGGCTGGGCGGGACCCGAGAATCTCTCTCCAGGGAACGGACCGGCGCCGTTGATCGAAGTCATGAACTCCGAGCCGTTCATCAGCTGCAAACATGCCCCACAACCGTTCTCTGCGAGTGCCTTCTGAACCGACTTGAATGGCTCATTGGTTCTTAGCCGCTCGGCCAATTCGGCATCCAGGGCTCCCTGACTGGCCGGTGCCACGCCGATCATATGCCCAACCTTGGGAGAACCGTTCGAAGCTACCGAGGAGCCATATCGCATCCAGTACCGAGGCATCACCGAGCCCTCTGAGTGCCCAACGATGTCCACCTGCTCAGCCTTGGTCGCAGCTAGCACGCTGTCTACGAACGGGCCGAACTGCTTGATGGCTGACTCGCGGATATCTATGACCCCTCCAAAGATGCTGAGGGGATCGCCACCATAGTTGAGAGCGAATACGCAGTACCCTTCGTTCGCCAGCATCGGCGAAAGCCCGCTGAGGTTGTCGGCCATGTTGCCTAGAATCCCGTGCAACAGAATCACTGGACGCGGGTGCGCCTCAGATGGGACGCAATCCCAGTGGTTCGCACCAGCCGGAGAACCGTACAAATCGGCGATGGCAACGAGTAGCCCGTCGGCGAACGTCGCTGGGACTCGATACGTTGTCGAGGATCGTAAGGCTGTGGCGGAGGGGGAACACGCAGACCCTGCCCAAAGCAGAAACGCGATCAAGATCGCTCCACCGCGAATGCGCATGTCACTCCCCCAAACGATCCAGCCCCCGCTGAACACCGCCCAACGATCCTACCCGCTCTTCTCGAGTGTCTCACCCCAACTGACTCATCCTAAGTCGTCCCAACTGGCTCATCCTGACTCCTCCCAACCGACTCACCCAGCAATGTCCCCTCGACCTTCTTGCGGGCTAGCCTCCGCAGCATGGATCTCGGAATTTCAGGGAAGACGGCAGCAGTTGCCGGAGGATCAGCTGGCCTCGGACTTGCGTCAGCCACTGCTCTGATCAATGCAGGAGTCCGGGTCGCAATCTGTGGACGCAACGAGGCTCGGCTCGCAGCGGCCGCCGCAAGTCTTGGGCCACTCGCAGTGCCCATTCTGGCGGACGTCTCCACGGTGCCAGGAGCCACTGAGTTTGTTGAGGAGGCAATCAAGCTGCTCGGCCCGATCGAGATTCTCGTCGCAAATGCGGGAGGACCCCCTTCGGGAAACTACGCCTCTACTCCCATCGAGGCATATGGGCCAGCCCTCGAACTCAACCTGCTCTCGACCGTGGCGATGTGCATGGCTGCTACGCCAGCGATGGTCGAGTCGGGTTGGGGTCGAATTGTCGCAATCACCTCCATGTCAGTTCGAATGCCTATCCCACAACTAATTTTGTCAAACACCGCACGGGCCGGACTCACCGGCTTCCTCAAGACACTTGCCACCGAGATCGCTCACCATGGGATCACCGTTAACTCAGTGCAACCTGGGCTCCATCAGACTGACAGGGTCACCCAACTCCACCCCGGCGATACCTCGCAGCTTGCGTCACAGATACCGACAGGAGTGCTCGGACAGCCCTCGGACTTCGGCAGCGTTGTCGCGTTTCTGTGCTCGCAACAAGCGAGGTTCATCACTGGCGCGGCGCTGCCGATCGACGGCGGCCAATGTAGCGGCCTGCAATAACGACTGACTCAGCCACCGCAGTAGCTGCTGGCTCAGCGACTCAGATTCGGTTGCGAAGAACCCGACGAGCGTTCGCGTCGAGCAGTTCAGTGAGGTCAAGTTCTGTAGGCGTATGGTCATGGATCGCTCCATCTGGCTGTTCGTCGCCCGTGTGAGCATCTACCAGCGAGTGTCCGGAGTCCCAACCGCAGAAATTGGTGCCAGGCAAGAG
>DORQ01000108.1:3826-7245 GCA_003514205.1 Acidimicrobiaceae bacterium | reverse complement strand
GAAATTGGTGCCAGGCAAGAGCCGTTCCGACCCCATGGTTTCCATCAGGAAGCGACGTGCAGCCTCCCCTCCCACGTGAGCATCCCACCACAGGCGCCTGAGTCGGGCACGAACGGCACCAGGCTTCCGAAGCGCTTCCTCGATACCAGGCCTTGTTTGCGCTGCTATCTCCATTCGCTCCATCAGCCAGGCCGTTGCTCCACCGCCATGGGAGACGCAACAATCCAGCTGTGGATGCCTGTCCAGCACACCCCCGAACAGCAACTGACTGACCGCCAAGGTCTCCTCAATGGCGAATCCAAGGTAGAGATCGAGCCCCCATTCCCTGAGGCGCTCGTTCCCTGATGGCCCGTCGATGCCATGAGGCCCTGGATGAAGAAACACCGGCACATCAAGAGCTGTCGCCATAGCCCACAGCTCGTCCATCGCTGGTGCATGGAGCCCACCAGCCACGTCAGTGCCGAAGTAGGCCCCAACAAGGCCCAGCTCCGCGACAGCGCGCTGCAACTCGCTAGCCGCCAACGCAGGATCCTGGATGGGGAGCTGGGCAAATCCAGCCAAACGGGTTGGGTATCGGGCGACCGCTTCTGCCATGGAATCGTTGTGCCATCTGCAGAATTCCGCAGCAACAGGCGCCTCGATGTGATGAAAGTAGGTGAGCGGGTTTGGACTCAGGACCTGAATCTCGATTCCAGCAGCATCCATAGCTTCCACACGCAGGCCCACATCCATGAACGGGGTTCCCTCGTAGGGAACACCAACCAGGCGATAGTCTCCGACTCGAAAAACGGGGGTCCCATCAGCCTCCCGAAGCAGCTCAGGCCCGTATCTCCCTGCGCGACCCATCACCTCTGGCAAAACAACATGAGCGTGGAGGTCGATCATGATCCCGCAAACACCACCGGATAACGACCGAAGTATGGTCGAGTTGTCGACGGGTCCATCTCTGGAGGATCCAACAGGTCTCGCTGGCAGCCATGGTCGAATAGATACTGCACTGCGAGCGGCACCAGTCCCAGGAGTTGCAGTTCGCTTGCGCCTTCGCCTCGGTGTGCCACCCCTGCGGCCAAGTCTTGGCCGATGCATGCGTGCATTCCCAACCCGAAAGAAAGCCCGTATGGCGCAATGCCCTCGGGAACCCCCCTATTCGGGTCAAAGTCCTGAGCAGACTCGCCGAACACTTCAGGATCACGGTTCACTTCGAGCAGGTCGATCACTACCCGATCTCCCTGCGCGATAGTTCTGCCAGTGCTCAGCGTGATGTCCTCAGTGGCCCACCGAGCGGCAATTGGCGAGGAGGGCTGCAACCGAACCGTCTCGTGCATGCATCGTTGAACAAATCGGGGATCGGACCGAATACGGCTCCTATCCTGCGGATGAGTTGCCAGCCATTCGAGAACGTTGTGAAGCACTCGCACAAAGGCAGTGGCAGAGGTGTGCGCACCGGCAAGCAGATAGAACGCAATCTCGCGTCGAATGGTCTCGTGCTCCAGAAGAAGCTTGTCAGTGTTGCGCAGCAGCACAGTCAGCACATCACGAGGCAGCGCCGACTCCTCGAGTGAGCCGGCGTCCACGTCTGCAAGCAGTGCCCTGCGACGTGCGATCGATGGCGCAAGGAATTCCTCGTCGAATGACTCCAACGCTGCAGCAACCTCGGCCCGCTTCGCTACCTTGTCTCCGACGTAGTGCTCCAAGGTGGCGCCATCGATGAAGATCTTCAGGTAGGAGTAGAGATGCTCTGTCTCAGCCGCAGTGCCCAGCGGGCGATCCACGCCAGCAGTGTAGGCAGCCAGGTTCATCATGAGCTGATGCGCGAGACTCACCAGTTCAGCGCGCCCCGCAGCTAGATGTGGAGCCATGGTGGCCTCGATGATTGGGGGGAACAGCTCCTCTTCGTACTCTCGAAAGGTCTCCCGTGTGTAGAGCCGATTCTCAAGTCGGCGCCGATCACGATGCTGTTCGCCATGGAGGTTCACAATCACGTCGGACATGATCACCTCCCCTGCGTCGTAGAGCCCTTGGCGAAGGTGCTTCTGTCGGAAGGTCTCCCGCGCCTCATGGAAGCCGGTGATCGTAATCAGATTGCTCATGTCGATTCCGCCTCAACTGGTTCGACTGGTTGGCGTCGCTCTACCGAGTCTGGACGCGGCAATGTCGAGATAATCGACCGCACCACTCCCCCATCTACGACGATGTTTTCGCCCGTCAAGTATGCGGCCTCAGAACCTCCGACGAAGAGGACAACCCGCGCTACATCCTCCACGGTGCCAAGCCTTCCAAGTGGAACCCGTGCCTCGCGTGCAGCACGGACAATCTCATCGGCATAGATCGGTTCGGACATCCCACCGTCGATCAGACCGGGCGCCACCGAATTCACACGGATCCCATGGGGGCCAAATTCAATCGCCATTTGTTGCGTGAGCAGCACCACAGCAGCCTTGGTCGCTCCGTAAGCCCCAGCGTTCGGACCTGGGGCAACGCCATTGATCGAGGTGATATTGACGATGGAACCAGCAATTCCAGCAGCAATCATCCGCGCCGCGCTCGCTCGAGCCATCAAGAAGGTCCCGGTGAGATTCACATCGACTGTTTCTCTCCAATCCTGCGCGCTGAGCGTCATGAGCGGACCGAATCTCACGATCCCAGCGTTGTTCACCACGAGATCGGGAGCTGCTGCACCAGTGGCGCTAGCGAACTGATCAAGTGCGAGCGCAACCTCCTCTTCTTGGTTGATCGCCGCGGCAAGAGCCACCCCGCCAATACTCTCTGCAACTGTCGCTGCACCGCGAATGTCACGATCGAGCACACCCACCACATACCCTGCTGAGGCTGCCGCACGAGCAATCGCCTCACCGATACCACGACCCGCACCTGTGACGATGGCTGTCTTCGTTTGGCTTGACACACCCTTGGTGACGGCATTCGTCATGATGTGGCCTCGGCTGGATGCGCCATCTCCCACGTCAGCGGGATCTGAGACCAGTTTCCAACACGTTCCCCCGCCAAGGGCGCTCGTTCTGGCCATGGACGGTCCAAATTCACCTGCCGCCCACGAGCAATCACATGACGCAACCGTGATCGATCTCCAAGTATCGACACATCGGCTGAAGGATCGCCATCAATCACAATGAGGTCTGCGAGTTGCCCTTCTTGAATGGTTCCAACCTCGCCCTCCAGGCGCAGGGCCGCCGCTCCGTTGCGGGTTCCGCACGCGATTGCTTCAAGTGGGCTCAGCCCAAGTTCAGAAACGAACAGCTCCATCTCCCGTGCATGCCAGTGCCCATAGGGGGTTAACGCAAAGCCGGATTCGGATCCGCACAGCAGCGGAACCCCGGCGTCATAGGCGGCTCGGAGCTTCTTCGCAGTCGCAGCAATCTCGCCTCGAAAGATGTCGATCTGCGCAGTGCCTGCGCCCACCA
>DORQ01000108.1:2980-3449 GCA_003514205.1 Acidimicrobiaceae bacterium | reverse complement strand
CCCAGTGACATGGATCTTGATCCAGTCCGCTCCGTACTTGATCTGTTGACGGGTAATGCGCACCATCTCATCGCGGTCGCGCACGACCTGTGCATACCCAGCCACGCCCGAATCAGGAATCATTCGCCCGGCAGTGCCCCCGGCAGCGGTGAGAAGGGCGTTCAGCCCCGCCGAGATCCGCGGGCCTTCCACCAACCCGGCTTCCACTCCATCTCGAAGGGCTGGGCCGAGATCGAAGACGCAGTCGGGGTCGAGAACCCCAGTGACTCCCGCAAGGAGCAGCTTCTGAACATTGAATGCAGCGAGCAGCATGGTCGTCGACTGTGGCCGATGGGCAAACAACTCGTCGTTTGACTGCGGCTCACCGAAGGTCAAATGACAATGTGCGTCAATCAACCCAGGCATCACGGTGAGTCCTGTGCAATCGATTCGTTGATATCGCTCCGAGTCGCCGTGCGAGCCCGATCCA
>DORQ01000108.1:0-2785 GCA_003514205.1 Acidimicrobiaceae bacterium | reverse complement strand
ATCCGATCACCCTCGACTGCGATATCGACGTTGAGTACCGGTCGAGCGCCAGTTCCGTCGATCAGCCTCGCTCCAGCGAGGAGGATTCCCGAGCCAGACTGCGCCGAACCGGATCCAGTGTTCACAATCTCATCCCCCGAAGTCCTGTCGCCGTAGTCGTTTCGGCAAGTTCCCGATCCCAGTCACGTCTCACACGCGCTCAGATTGAGGAGTTGCGGACCCATCCTACCCACCGGTCAACACAGGTTGACAGTGTTCACCTGGGAATCGATGCGGCGGAGCCCGCGGTGGAGCTAGCGGCGGAATTGGCCTTGGACTGCACCGCGTGGCTGTTAGCTCTCTGGGCGCGTGAGATGGCGAACAGCTGCCACGAGCAGCGCTCGATGTCCCCCGCTACTCAGCGAACGTTCATCGTGTCCGAGGAGCGACACTGCAACTCGATCAGAACTGACAGGTGCCCACAGCAGCGGTTGGCCCGAATCGGCACGGGCGAGAACCCGAGTTCCTGGCCGAAGGGAGCACTCCTGGTACAGCTCGTCGGTCACAACGAACGGCTCCACGACATCGACCCAGGTGATGTCGATGTTGTCGCGCACCGCTTGCCACTGGATGTCTTCAGGCTCATTGTGCCAACTCCTCCCCCATTCCCAAGCCCCACCGATCAAATCACCCCACCGTGGCCAGCTATCGAAACAAGTGACGGCAGCGTGAATGGCCAACGTTGGGCCGCCTCCAAGGATGTACTTCTCGATGGCCTCCTCGCGTAGCCGGTCAGCACCAACGCCAAAGCTCGCTCGTTGTTCGGGGGTATATCGGTCCGCGTTCATCGAAAACCAGCAGGCGTTGATCACAAACAGGTCTGGTGAACTGCCGTCTGGCTGAATCAGGGCTTCAGCGAGCAGGGATGGATCAGTAACTATGTTGAGATCGAAACCGAGGCCTTCCAGCAGCGCTGCCAGTTCAGGAGAACTTGCCTCTGGAGGATGCATCCAGCCACCGGTGCACAGCACAGCTCGCCTACCGTGATCCTGTGTGGGTTGGGGCATAGGACCGCACCTTAGTGGCGCACCAGCACGGCAGGGCGCCCAACGGGTTCGCCACATACTTGTCTCGATATGAGAGGCTCATGTCATGTGGGAGCGAGTCATAGATTTCCTGAGATCGCTGCCGACGCCGCTGGTATTCGCGGTCGTATTCAGCGTGACTATCGCTGAGGGCGGCGCGCTCGCCGGACTTATCGCTCCCGGCGAGGTGGTGCTGCTCGTCGCTGGCTACATGGTGGCGCTTGGCAAACTCGATCTGACCACACTGCTGATCGGCGCAACCGCCGCCTCAATTGCCGGCGACTCGTTGGGCTTTCTTCTCGGACGCCGCTATGGGACCACAGTCACCCAGAGCCGTCTCGGGCGCAGGATCGGTGAGCAGAATTGGAATCGCGCCCATGCGTTCATGGACAAGCATGGAGAGCGGGCCGTGTTCGTGGGGAAGTTCGTCGGCTTCATGCGGGCTCTCTTGCCGTTCAGCGCTGGCGTGGGGACCATGCCCTACGGCAAATTTCTTCGCTCAAATGCACCCGCGTGCGTCGTGTTCGTCGTGGGTTCTGTGCTGCTCGGCAAGATCGCCGGTGCAGCTGCCGAGCAGTACCTCAAGCGCTTTGGGTACGTCGTTCTTGGACTCATCGCCTTGTGGGTGGGCTTCCATGTTGCGAAGAAGCGACGCAGGCAGTCGGCGCAATCCGCTGTGGACCGCACCGACTCAGCCACGAGTACTGAAGCGCCAGAAGTCTGAAAGCGCTACTTATCCCAGGCCTTTCGAGCGGCGGCCTTGGCATCTTGCTTCTCGTGCTTGTCTGCTCGCTTTTCCTTGAGCGACTTGCCGACCTTCTTGGAATTTCCTGATGGAATCTGTTTGTTGGCCATAGAGCACACTAGGTGCAATTCCCCCCAGGTGCTGGTCAGGGCCTCAGTCGCAGATACCTCACCCTGAACTCATAGATGGGACCACGTATGGCGAACTCCGCTCGTCGGACCACGGAATACAGCAATCTCTTTGGCCCAGTAGCGTGGTAATACTCCAACCAGTTCGTGGTTTTGTCGTAGATATTCTTTCCAAAGAAGATGGAGTCCGCGTCACGATAGGGCACGCCGGCGGCCTCGAGTTTGTCGCGGATCCTCCGCTCCTCCGACTCCTTTCCCGGCACCTTCTTGACGTCGAAATGCACGACTAGTTCATCGATCTTGCTCAGTTCACCAGCAGTGAGCAGCGCCTCCAAGATCTCGCACTCTGCGCCCTCACAGTTGATCTTGACGATCACCTCATCTGATGCACTCACGTTCGCTGCGAACCATTCAGATGCCGAGCGCAATTGAACCTCAACCGAATCGCTGGTCAGACTCTTCGCGCTCATCAAACTTGCACCGACCAAACCCGGATCATGCAAGGTCAAGGTTGCGTCCTCGGACCACAGACCGAACGGGAGCAACGTGACGCGTTGATCGGCTAGCGCCTCAATCTGATCCCAGCACTGTGGTGCAGGTTCGAAGCAATAGATGGCGTCAAAGCCCCATTTCGGATCACGAGCGACTTTCAGCGTCTCTCCGATGTGAGCGCCGACATCGAGAAGTACTTTAGCCATGGAGTGAGAATCTAGCGGACACGGCTCGGGGAACTCACGAGAACCTGCTGAGGTCAGTGCTTTGGCTCTCGCCGACGCGAGAGCGCAGCGAACACACAGCCAAGACACAGAAGCACCACAGCGAGCCCTGCCCACAAGGTCGAGTTGGCG
>DORQ01000123.1 GCA_003514205.1 Acidimicrobiaceae bacterium | reverse complement strand
AGTTGCGGATGCGGGAGCTGCGGATGTCGGGGCTGTGGCGTTCGTGGACATGGGAGCCGACGCTGCCGTGCCGGGGGTCGCAGCCGAAGGTGTCGTCCTTTGATCCAGCGGGACAGTCGGTGTTAGAGCCGAGCATCCAACCGCTGTGAATGACAGGCCAAGGGCCAGGAGGAACGCCGGAATCGATGACCGCATAATGGCGACAATATCGAAACCACAGTCAGCCGATGCGAGGGGGAGTGGCATGTGCCAACGGCATCCCACCAATCCAGGAATGAGGGTTGGAGCTGGTTTCCGCGAGCCCCAGGTGCGGCGGTCGAGGAGTCCGACCTGCATGGCGCCGAAGAACGCCCCATGAGGGAGTTGTCGTAGACGCCCGTACTCCCCCTGATTCTGACAGAATCGTCGGGATCCAAACCTAAAGATAGGAGATCGCCCGCGATGACGGATGCAGCGATACCGCTCGTCGTGGGCGGGGAGGTGCGTTCACCAGCGGTCGCATCTGCCTACATCAGTCGTGCGGGAGTATGGAGAAGTGTACTGATGTCACGTGACTCAAGCCCCAACACAGGAATTGATCGACAAGCGCCCCGATGGGCCAAATGGGGTACAGGCCTCACTATAGGTGCAACCGCACTCTCTGGATGTAGTCCATCTAGCCCAGAAGCGACACCTGCCCCAGCGCCAACCAGCAGTTCTAGTGAGAGGACTATTGGTATTTCACCAACAACAAGTCCTGCAGAACCTGCTTACTCGGCGACTGATAAGGCATTCCTCGAACGGGTTACGCCAGAGAAACTTGCAAGGATGAGCCCAGAACAGATTGCAGATTTGTTCAAGATTAGGCCCGAAGAAGTTCCGACGCCTGATGCGTATGCTCAAATCTTTTCACGCAATTTCACCGCGTTCATGAATGGCATTTGCTCACAGACGGTCATCGACAGAAGCAAGGGCGCAAACAATGCCATAACCAGTGACCAAATCGCTAGCGCCGGCGAACAATGGAATCAGGCAGCTAGTTTCCTACCAAGGTTTAAATCGGATACTGCGTCATTTGTGTTGGACAGATGTGACTCTACGTTGATATACAACCAACCTGCATATCGGCTTTACGAGAGCGTCGTCACGTCAAATCCAATAAAATCAAGCGGCAGCATCAGCGACCCTAGCGGCATGGATATTGAATTTGATGTTCACACCACTGACAATTGGAATGCAGAATACTGGCGTCAGCAGTCAATGGGAAGTGGAACTGCGAGACCCGCCTTGGAATCAAATGGGACTTGGAGAATGAAGGCTGTCAAGTCTGTCAATAATTCGGTTGTTCCAACAGGCAGTGTGATTCGCTGGTAGAGGTCACTGTTCATATTGAAGGTCAATCCGCTGTAGTAATCCACCATGGTGCGGTGATCGCCTCCATCGACTCAGGCACCACAATGGGCGACCAGGAGCAGCTGGTAGGACAGATCGCCACTCCGGACTGGAAGGTACGCGCGGCTGCTTGGGCTAGCGATTCGAGCTGGCGACGAGTGGTCTGTGTCATGTCGCGAGCTCCTTAGCCCCCTAAGCACACGGTCGAGCTTTGGGGTCACGGATGAGCAACTCTGTCCGTGTCACGCGGGAGTCGGGCGCCCAGGTCTTGGAGTGGTTAGGTTTGACCAGTGGACGCTTGGGTTAATCTCGCTGCAGCCGGGCTTGCCGTTCTAACAGGGCTTCTCGGCCTGACGCAGTATCTGAACTTCAAGAGCAAGCGGCAGCGACAAGCGGAGGTTGGTGAAGCATTTGCCCGCGTTGTCTCGGGGCTTGCCGCTGGCGCCGAAGTAGAGCGGCTTTCCAGTGCGGCCTTGCTCAGACGATTCTTCGACGCGAAGTCCGAGTTCGGTCAAGCTGGTCTTCCCTATGCTGGAGACGCCACCAAAGTGATTGCGGCGGTTCTTCGGACCGAAGCGACAGGGAATGTACAGAAGATCTTGGCGGACAGTCTTGCGTCGGCCCCCTCACTCAGGTCGGCTGACCTCCAGCGAGCGAATCTTCAAGGGTGCTATTGGGGCAAGGGGTCCAACGGGCAACCCTTGGATCTCTCTGAGGCGGACCTGTATGGAGCAGATCTAACTGGGGCTTCCCTGAGGGGAGCACTGATGTTCAAGACGACTTTCAGGGAAGCGAACCTGGCCAGGTGCGTCTTAGACGGAGCCGACTGCCGCGAGGCCAACTTCGACCTGGCGAACCTGCGAGAGGTGAGACTCAACGGGACAAGACTGAGGGGGGCTACATTCCGCGGGGCGATGAACCTTCCCCCGGGCCTTGTATCGCAACTGGACGCTGATGGGGTGTTCGTCGGCGAGGAGTTTGACCGAGTGCCTGCGCCGTCACCAGTTGGCGCCGGTGCGCGTCGCGCTTTTGTGAGCGCTCCCTCCGTGCTCGCGGAGATGGACCAAATCGCCCTCGAGCAAATCATGCATGGAGTCACGAAAGCCGGGTGGGACCCTGTTCGGTACTTGCCTTTCCAGTACAACCACGCAAACCCGCCCGCCGGTGTCTTAGGCCAGATTCGCGACTGCGACGCCGTCATCGTATTCGGACCTCCCCAAGTTCGAATCCACGTGGGCTCATTTGCGCAGAGCGTCGGCGTCCCCGAGGAGGTACGAGACCAGGTGACACCCAGTCCCTGGAATCAGCTAGAGGCGGGGATGGCTGTCGGCATGGACAAGCCGTTGCTAGTCGTTCGTAGGATCGCCGAAGGTGGCGTCTTGGATCTTGAGTCGAACTTCCCCACGCTGCGGCTCATTGACTTAGGCCTAACTGGCCAGTTGAGCAAGCTCTCAGAGAGCGTGATCAGGTGGTGCGGGGAGATCGACCACTCGACCAATCACACTATTTGAGGCGGGTCGACGCGCCCACCCGTCGTTGCCTGGCCTGTCGTATGTGTCGGGCAGGATGTGTCCATGCCACCGAACCCTCACGACTCACCGGCACTCCGGAAGGCGCGCGGGGCATTTTTCACGCCGGAGCTGGTGGCGCGGTACGTCACGGAGTGGGCGATTCGCTCCGCCACGGACCGAGTCTTGGAGCCATCCTGTGGCGAGGCGGCATTCCTGG
>DORQ01000019.1:8574-10874 GCA_003514205.1 Acidimicrobiaceae bacterium | reverse complement strand
TTGCCGGAGCTGACTGGTTCGATGCATCCTTCGAGTTCAGATCCGCTATCACAATCGGAAGGATCACTGCCGTGGACACTGCCGCCAGGAGGATCCGCGGACTCGGTCCACGTCGTGAGCCTCGGCGGGATGAGCCCATTGGAATCATGGCGCCACAGTATTCGCTTCGAATCTATAGATCCGCTCGGCCACTGCCGAGGTTGCCTCGGCAAGGACCTCGCTAGAGACACCGCGCAACCCAGCAAGTGACTCGCCAACCACCGAAACCAACCCCGGTCGGTTCTTTTTTCCTCGATGCGGAACTGGCGCAAGATAGGGTGCGTCTGTTTCCACCATCATGGCATCGAGCGGACACAGCAATGCCGCCTGGCGAAGTAGATCCGCACTGGGAAAGGTGAGGATTCCGCTGAAGGAAAGAACCGCACCTCGTTCTAGACACTGCTGAGCCTCATCCGGGCCGCCGCTGAAGCAATGAAAGACTGTTCGGGCAGGCATTCCTTCCTGATCAAGGATGTCGAAGGTCTCCTCCCACGCCTCCCGCGTATGAATCACCAGCGCGAGGTCGAGTGTCTTCGCAAGCCCAATTTGTTCAGCGAAGACTGCTCGCTGAGCCTCTTTTGGGGAATGGAGGTAGTGGTAATCGAGCCCGCACTCACCGATGGCCACCACCCCCGGAGAGCCAGCGAGCTGGGCAATTCCATCGCAACCATGCTGCGCTTCGTGAGGATGAACACCCACCGTTGCAAACACGCCGCGAAAAGCCGCTGCTGATGCAACTGCAGCCCGAGAACCCGCAAGATCACATCCCACATTCACGAACCTGGTCACCCCAAGTGACCGAGCCTCATCGAGGAGCGACTCAATCACTTCAGCACTCTCAGTTGGAAGATGGCAGTGATTGTCAGTCCACATTCCCTCCAGCCTTGCGGAGATCCGGGTCAGGAGACAACTGGAAGCTCGAGCCGACCGGGCTCGAGTTGGTGATCGCCATCCCCGTTGTGTGCTGGTGGAGCGGCATAGGTCTGATGTCTCGATTCAGGTTCGGAGAGCATGGCCACTCCTGTTGTGCTCTCATCTAGCTCGGCGATCTTGTCGATGGTTCTCTGTAATTGTCGCCTGCGGGGACCCGCCAGCTCTTCCACGGAATTTGTCAGCGCCCGAAGCTGTCGATCGACCTTGTCGAGCGACTCGCAATACCGCTCCCACTGCTGAGAGAACGCTCGCAACGAGCGCAGGACCTCGTCGGTGCTCTGCTCAACACGGAAGATCTCCACCGACTGGCGGATCACAGCAAGTACCGAAAAAAGCGTGAACGGAGAACACAGAATCACGTGTTGACCCAGTGCCGCGTCAACCAACCCCGGATCTGTCTCACAGATGAAGCTGAAGACGCTCTCATTCGGGATGAAGAGCAACGCGTAGTC
This sequence comes from Acidimicrobiaceae bacterium, assembly GCA_003514205.1. GTDB lineage: Bacteria > Actinomycetota > Acidimicrobiia > Acidimicrobiales > Microtrichaceae > UBA11034. Next base: position 9,450 of record DORQ01000019.1, on the reverse strand, counting down.
GAGCGTGGTCTCGGAATCGATGTAGCCACGTCGCGACACCTCGCCGATCCGTTGGCGAACGTCGGCACAGAACTTCTTTCGAAGGGAATGTCGCGCATCCTCCTCGGTGGCCTCCAAGTACCGGAAGTAGTTGTCGGCAGGGAACTTGACGTCCATGTGCAACTCTCGCCCTTGGGGAAGCTGAAAGCTGAAGTCGGGCCGAGTGCCGCCCGCCAACGATTGCTGACGTCGAAACGAAACTCCCTCCACAAATCCCGCGTGGGCGAGAACATCAGCGGCCGTTCGCTCTCCCCAGGAGCCTCGCCGTTGGGGGTGGGCAAGAACCTCGCGGAGGTTGTTCGCAACGTTGTACAGCTCCGCGGAGCTTTGCGCAGAGCTCTCAAGTCGGGTGACTAGCTCCGAATGTTGAACGGCTCGATCCTGCTGTACCGCCGTAACTGCAGTGGTGACTTGCGCAAGTGCGGTTCGGAGCTCGACCAACTCGCTCTGCACAACGTCGGTGCGGTGATCGAAAACCTGATCGCGGAGGAGACCCGATTGTTCGACCTGCGATGCAATTCGGTCCGTGGTCGCTGCGAGCTTGTCGTTTGCGAGTTCGATGACCGCAGCAATGACGCCCTCGATTTCTCCCGCTGAAGCGGGCGATCCTTGCTGACCGCGGGCAGAGGATCGGGCCAGAATCCAGCCACATCCGACGGCCACAACAGCGACCCCCATCAGGAGGATCGCTACGTGCGTGAGTTCCAGTTGCGCTGCCATTGCTTCATCATCTCAGCGACCACTGACACTCAGAGGGCTCTGCGGTTGCAGACTCGGGCTCGCAGCTGCCACGCTCATTCGGGTCAGTTCCATAGACGACCGCACGTGGCCGTCGAG
>DORQ01000019.1:0-8392 GCA_003514205.1 Acidimicrobiaceae bacterium | reverse complement strand
CCAAACAGAGGGTTCCCAAACAGAAGTCAGCTCGATGTCCACCAGGAGGCCTCGTGATTCTTGAACACAACGAAACAGATGGTGTGGTCACCCTCACGTGGAATGATGGCGAGAATCGGTTCAACGCCGATTCGGTGAAGGCGTGGCATGACACGTTGGAGGAACTCGAACAACGCGAGGACAACTTCGCGTTGGTGGTTACCGGGGCGGGCAAGTTCTTCAGCAATGGCCTTGACCTCGACTGGATGTCAAGCCACACCGACGATGCAGTCAACATGCTCGCCGGAGTGCACTCGCTGTTCGGTCGCATGTTGGTGTTCCCCGCCTACACCGTCGCTGCAATCAACGGGCATGCGTTTGCTGGTGGAGCGATGCTGACCTGCGCCTTCGACCACCGAATCATGCGGGAGGATCGGGGCTTTTGGTGCCTGCCTGAAGTAGATCTCGGCCTACCGCTTACGACAGAGATGTTCGCAGTCGTCACCGCAAACCTTCCGCTCCGTACTGCTCAGGAAGCCATGCTCACGGGTCGCCGATACGGAGGCAGTGAAGCCTTGGGGAACGGTTGTGTGGAGGCCACTGCATCCGCGGAGGAACTTCTGAGCGCTGCTCAAGCGGTAGCCGCCAGTGTTGCCGGAAAGAATCGTGCGGTCATTGCGAGGCACAAAGCGATGTTGAACTCCACTGCTGCTGCAGCCTGTGGATGGCCTGTGCCGGCCTAGACATCGATCGCGTTGTCAGGTTCCGGTTCGAGCTGAAGCGAGAGTTCGTATACCTCGCGGCGGCCTTTTCCGAACATCTCAGCAACTTCGAGGACCGCATCGCGCCGAGAGAGCCCCCGGATCATTCCGGCTTCCACCGCGCTTTGCATCTCGAGCTGCGTCGCTTCAATATCTGGCGCGCCGCCGAGCACGATCACCATCTCCCCCTTCCGTGGAGACTGTGCCCATTCGAGAGCGAGCGCCAACGTGGAGCGATGCACCTCTTGGAACTTCTTCGTGAGCTCCCGACATACCGCTACGGGACGATCCGGTCCACACACAGCAAGCAGATCGTCCAGGGTCTTGATGAGTCGATGTGGAGCCTCATACAGCACCATCGTTCGCTTCTCGCTGCCAAGGCCGCGCAGCCGAACTGCTCGCTCAGCGCCTTTTCGGGGGAGAAAGCCCTCGAAACAGAAACGGGCAGTAGGTAGTCCGCTCGCCACCAGCGCCGTGATCAACGCAGTTGGTCCAGGGAGCACATCTACCTCGAGGCCTGCGTCCAATACCCCCTTCACCACCAGCCAACCCGGATCTGAGATGGCTGGCGTCCCCGCATCAGACACCAGCACGACTCGCTCGCCGGCCTCAAGGAGGGCGACGACGCGAGCGACCGCCTCGCGTTCAGTGTGATCGTTGACCACCATCAGCTGTGGTCGATCGATACCGAGCAGGCTGAGCAGCGACGCGGTGCGTCGAGTGTCCTCGCACGCGATCACTCGAGCCGACTCGAGTGCATCCCGCGACCGCTGCGAGACGTCAGCGAGGTTACCGAGTGGAGTCGCGACTATCTGGAGAACCTGGGTTGGCAGGTTCACTTGACCTCGAGCCGATCACCAACAGAAAGATCCCATTCGCGAAACACTCCCGCTCGAGCCTCCAGCACATGACGAGACTTACGCACCGCACGAGTGACTCGACGTACAGGGAGTGAGGAGATCCTGATGACCATGTTGTCCTCATCTAACCATGCGACATCGAGCGGGAACTTCATCCCGAAGGAATGAACGGACTTTGTGTTGGGCAGCAGGAGCGCACCGTCGAAGTCCTCGCGCCACGCCAATCCTCGCGCACGCGAAACAAACTTCGACGCGACCTCAAGAGTCGCCAACACTTCAGTATCTCGAACGAGCCAGGACATCATTCACCCTCAGGTGCGCACAACATCACACGTTAAAGCGAAACTCCATCACATCGCCATCGGCCACTTCATAATCCTTGCCCTCAACCCGAAGTTTGCCCACCTCACGCGCCTTCGCCCAGGAGCCACATTCCAAAAGCTCATCCCACTGGATGGTCTCCGCCCGAATGAAGCCTCGCTCGAAGTCGGTATGGATCACTCCAGCAGCCTGTGGGGCTTTTGCTCCAGCTCGGAACGTCCACGCCCTGGTTTCCTTCTCACCCGTGGTGAAGTAGGTCCGGAGCCCGAGCATTGCGTATGCGTTGCGAAGGAATCGCGGCAACGCTCCTTCACCAAGCCCGAGCGCCTCGAGCATCTCGGCCCGCTCGCTGTCATCAAGCAGAACCGCCTCCGCCTCCAGTTGCACACAAGCGCCGACCACTTCCGAACCGTGCCCCAATGCGGCAGCAACGGGAGCGGTGATGGCGTCGACCTCGTCAAGTTGATCCTCGGAAATGTTGACTACTGCCATTGCGGGTTTGTTCGTCAGCAGGAAATACGGACGCAGCAACGCCCGCTGCTCGTCGGTGAGTGAGGTCCTGAAGAGCGAATCCCCTGCCTCAAGGTGACCAATTGCCGCTTCGATCGCCTCAACCTCCGGGAGCAGTGATTTGTCTCCCTTGGCGGCCTTGCGGCGCTTGTCGACCAGTTTCTCTAAGGTCTCGAGGTCGGCGTATACAAGCTCTACCTCAAGGGTGGAGAGCTGATCAACAGGGTCATGGGAACCTGGGACGTCATCGTCCTCAAACGCTCTCAACACAAACACCACCGCATCCACTTCGCGGATGTGAGCAAGAAAGCGATTCCCGAGTCCTTCGCCTTGGGCAGCGCCTTTCACCAGCCCAGCGATGTCCACAAACTGAACCGCAGCAGGCACAATCGTTTTGGTCTTGGACATCTCCGCAAGTTGGTACAGGCGGGAGTCGGGGACTTTCGCGACTCCAACATTGGGGTCGACCGTGGCGAATGCGTAGGGCGCAGCCAGCGCGCCCCCACCAGCTAGTGCGTTATACAGCGATGACTTTCCCGCGTTGGGGAGCCCAACAAATCCAAATCGTTCCATGAGGCTGACAACGCTAGTGCCCGCTCGGTTTCATCGTGAGATCCGAGGCCTCAACGCTCTTGTTGGTTGACGAGCTGGTTCACTGCAGCGTTCACCGCGTTGGAGAAACACTCGCTTCCGCGTTCAGTGAGGTGAAAGCCGTCAGGGATATAGGGGTCCTCACACCTGTCCAGCCACCAGTCCGCAGGAATCGTGGCCACACCTTTGCCCTCCGCTGCCTGCTGCTGCAACGCTTCAGCGATGTTTGACTCCTCCGCTTGGCCGCCGAATCCGCGCTGATGGCGCACCAGGTAGACATGGGCCCCTCGTGATTGTGCGATTCGAATGAGCTCTTGAGCCTTTGCGAGGTAGTCGGCGCGGGCCGCCTGATCGGCTGATTCTGGAAACAACAACGACTGGATGATGACGACATCGGGGTTATCTTCGCTCACGCTGCGCTGCAATTGTGTTGGCCAATCGGTTCTCCCCGGCCATGGCGCAGCAATCGAATCGCCCGGGAAGCCGAGCAGACGTAACGAGATACCGCGTTTGGCGAGCCTGGAGGAGAGCGGGTCCTGGATCCCAGGCGTGACACCAAAGAACCCCCAGGTGATGCTGTCTCCTAGAACCACAACGGAACGGACTCGCTCCCCTCGCCCCGCCGATGGAGCCGGAGGCAGACACGCTGTGATGGAGACAACACAGATGGACGCGATCAGCAGTGTGCGGGGTTTGAGGCCCGGCCAGAGGTTCATCCCGCAGATGTTAGACAGCACAACACCGTCGACCCCATCCTGATGAGGCATCTACCCTGGGCATATGCAGAGCAAGCAACGTGCCGCTGATGCACTCGACAAGGCGGTCTATTTCCTTGACCGATCCTTAGCCCCCAAGCAGAAGGTCCGCGCGTTTCAACGAGCGAAACTCGTGGTTGAGCTCTTGGCGGAGGATGAGTTGTTGCAGCGTTGCACGGCCGGAACTCTGACGGAGCTCGAGGGGATCGGTCCTTCCTCAGCCTCAGTAATCAGCGCTGGGGTCCTCGAACAACAGCCGGAGTACCTCACCAAGCTTGACGCTAGTTCCCAGGTTCCAGTCGGCATGGGCGAAGAGTTGCGGTCGCAGCTTCGAGGGGATTGTCATGTTCACACCACCTGGTCTGACGGCGGCGCCGACCTCGCCGATATGGTTCGCACGGCCGAAGCGCTTGGCCATGAATACGTGGTCATCACCGATCACTCGCCACGTCTCACCATCGCACACGGGCTCAACCCCGAGCGGCTCGAACAGCAACTTGACGCAATAGACGGGCTGCGCCAAACCGCAGAGATCACCGTGCTGACCGGAATGGAGGTCGACATTCTCGAAGATGGCACGCTCGATCTTTCCGAGGAACTCCTCGAGCGACTCGATGTCGTGGTTGCCTCGGTGCATTCCAAACTTGCTCAGCCCGCGCCCGAAATGACCGAACGCCTCCTCAAGGCAGTGTCTCATCCGCTCGTCACCATTCTCGGTCATTGCACTGGACGACAGATTCTCGGAACCCAGCGAGCACCTTCCCAGTTCGACGCACTCGCTGTTTTCGAGCTCGCCGCAGCATCAACAACGGCCATCGAAATCAATTGCCGACCCGAACGTCAGGACCCTCCCGAGGACCTCCTAGCCCTCGCACGAGATACCGGTTGTCTTTTCGCGATCAACACTGATGCCCACGCTCCTGGCCAGCTTGAGTGGCAGTCTCTTGGGTGCGACAAGGCCGCCCGTTACCAGCTTTCGGCGGAACGGATCATCAACACGTGGCCCGCGGCGGACCTACTTCGTTGGTCCCGTGGTCGCGGAGCGCTCGCTGGCTGAGAGTTCGGTATCAATGGCGGTCGGGGTGTCCTTGAGTAGCGATCTCGGGTAGAGGCGCTGGTGGGTGACAGCACCAATCTCCGCGGCGTAGACGAGCACCTGGGCTTGCAGGTAGATCCATGACAACAGCCCGATCACAACTGCGAAAACTCCATAGGTCTTGTCCGAGTTACTCACGAGACGCTCGGTGTACCAGGCGCCGATGCTCCCGAGCAGTGTCCAGCCAAGACCTCCGAAGAGCGCTGCCCACCGAAGGTCAACCCAGCTCACCAGCTTGGGAACGGAGAGCTTGATGAGCGCCGCCGTCACCAACGCGTTAATCCCAACACCGGCGATCAAGCCACCGATCTTTCCCCCGAGTGGCAAGCTCGCAACCAGCGCAGTGCTCGCTGCTGAGGCAACAACTCCGAATCCGACGACTGCGAGAAGCCTCAAACCCAATAAGCGCCTCACAAGGAAGGATGAAGGCGCGGAGTTCTCAGCGCGAAACACCTTCTGAATTGCATCCTGGAGGACTTGCGTGGCTCCGAGCCCTGACCACAGGGCCAGCAGCAGTCCGACCAGTAAGGCGAAACCACTGCCTTTCAGTGAGGTGGCATCGATCCCTGGAAGCGGGAGACGTTCTGAAATCGTCTCAGCGATCCGCTCGCGGAATTCGGCGTTCCCTTGGAGCACAAACCCGAGGATGGTGAACGCTGCCAACAGTGCCGGAAAGAGGGAGAAGAACCCGTAGTAGGTGATGAGCGCCGAGAGCTGTGAGCCTTTGTCCTCGCCATACTTCTTGACGACTCCGTAGCCGACAGAAGCCGACGCGTTGCTTTGTTGCCAGTGGTCGATCCGCTGTTTGAGTGCCTGAGTTGTTCCCGCCATGGGTACGGACTCTAGGCGGAGGGCCGTGCCCCAACCACACAACAGCGGCGCTCCTCAAAGCTGGACAGGCCTCCCGACTTCAAGCGATTGCGTCGCTCTTTCGATTCATGTGCGCAGCCCGTTTTCACATTTTCGCCGTCCAACGGTAGGGTGTGCGCCATGTCAAAGCGGACGAACAAGAAGAAGATCAACGCTCGGCGCAAGAAGGCCAACCACGGCCGCAAGCCGAACATGGGTCGCAACTCTTAGGACAACTACGGCACGAGATCATCCACGAGATGTGAGTGCCGCTGGTTCGTTCCCGCGGACCTCTTGAGGCTCAAAGTCTCTCACGAGATAGATCATCGGGGAGAAGACCATCGCCCAGACGCCCTTGATCACAATATTGGCGATGATGATCTCGATCACGGTAGACCGGTCCAGCGTGCCTCCAAAGGCAAGCACTGTGAACATCACCGAATCCAGTGGGACCGACACGGCGTTGGAACTCAGCACTCGTCCGAGCTGCAGCCGGGATCCAAACCGCGCCATCCACCGGCTATAGACCTCAGTGTCGGCAAGCTCGGCCACAAGTTGGGTAACGATTGAGGCCGCGATGATCCTTGGAGCACTCAGGAGGACGTTCCCAAATTCCTTCTGCGTGCCAACGTTGAGATCCGGTGGAAGCAGTGTTGCAACCCACAGGCTCAGCGCGAGCACGGTGTTCATCACGGCCGTTGCGACGACAACGATCCGGGCCGCAAAGACTCCGCCCGCTTTGTGGATGAGATCGCGGAGTGTGAACGTGAGCGGGTAGGTCAGTGTGCCAGCATCGACAGCGAGCAGGATGCGCACCTGGCGAATCGAAAGAACGTTGGCAATGAGCGACATCGCCACATAGCCGGCGGTCGCTGCCAACAGCCAGCCGAGTTGGCGCCGTGACATGTTGATCATGGTGTGATCGGCAGACATTTCGATGACCTTACCGGATGGCACGAGCGCCACCCCCTGCGAACCTGGCTGCCAGAGAACCCTCACCCTCGAGAGGTGCCACCCAATCAGCAGTACACTCGCTCCGAATGGGCAGTGCGACGCCAACCTGCAGACTCACGGCCGTGTTGTTGCCCGATCCAGCACAGGCCTGGACGGAGATGGGTTTCACCCTGAATGAGGGTTCAGTTCAACTCGGCAGCGTGATGATCACGCCACGAGATGATGGAGCGAACACCTGCATCGGAATTGCTGACCCAGATCCACCGAACTCGACTCTTGACGGCCTCAAGGTGTGCCACATCACTCCAGCTTCGGGCGCTGTGCCTGAGCATCCCAACGGCGCTCGATCGATCGATCACCTCGTTGTGACCACCAGTGACCTGTCGCGGTTTGAGCGGGCTGCGGAGCTGCTCGGGCTCGATCTCCGCAGGAGACGGGACACCAACATCTTTGGTCAACCCTCGCTCCAGTGCTTCTACTGGCTCGGCGACACACTTCTCGAAGTCGTTGGTCCGGCAACCCCTGTGCCGGGGCCACCCGATGCCACTCTGTGGGGCATTACCTTCGTAGTCAACAACCTCGAAGCGACGGTAGGTTCGCTCGGTCCACGAGCTGGCACAATCCGCGATGCCGTCCAGGGAGGGCGAAGAATTGCCACACTCCGGGCACATGGCCTCTGGCCCTCAGTCAGGCTGGCAGCAATGACTCCCCATGAACGAAGTCACGACCCTGCCGATCATGGACCGCTCGGTCAAGGTAGCTCACAGAGCGAGCGGTGAGGTCGCTCCTGGCTGCAGAGCCAGCACTATCAGTGAGATTTCTCGTTTGCTTTTGAATCATTCCAGAGAAATACCCAACCTGAGTATTGCCACAGGATCAAAGTCTGCGACTATTGTCACACATACCGATCGTGCGAAGTTCGCCGTGACCCGCCATGCGGGGTAGGAGGGTACATATGAGAACCAAGTTCAGAAGTTCAATCTTGGGAGCGGTACTTGCTTCCACTGCACTCGTTGCCACAGCGTGCCCAACCACGCCAGGCAGCGTTGTCACCAACAACTGGACCTTCACGGCCAACCACGTGCAGGTGAACAATAGCCAGGACGAAGTTTGCGTGCTCTTCTGCGTGAACCAATCCGACGAGGCCTACGTCCTCAACGTCAACTTCCGGGTGAAGATTGGCGTTGCCAACTCTGCGACCGGATGGGTTACCGGCGATCGGTCCAACGCAACTGGCGGCATCAGTGCTGGCAACGGCCAGAACCTCACCGGCGGCCAGCAGGCAACTGCGAGCTTCAACAACATCCAGGGCCTCGATCTCCTCGATCTCTTGGATGCCAACAACCATCTTGAGGTGTGGGGTTCATACGCATGGGCAGCCGAGCAAGACTCAGTCGGCATCGCAACTGCAGCTAACGATGTTGCATCGATTCTCAAGGATGCGATGAACAGCACGCTCGCCGCAGCTTCGCTTCCAAGTGATCCGAACCTCATCGTGGACCTGATCGTTTCCAACATCGGAAACGCCATCACCTTGCTGGCGAGCAACATTCCGCTCTTCGGCCTTGGCGATGATGTTCTCGGTGGCGGCCTCTATGTCGGCATCGGCGCAAAGGGCGCCCTCGGCGCCATCCTCGATGCCACAGCGGGCACCGCAACCATTGGGCCGATCGCGATCCCAGTTGTGGATCTTCCACCAGATATCGATCGCGGTGG
>DORQ01000093.1:1067-3331 GCA_003514205.1 Acidimicrobiaceae bacterium | reverse complement strand
GGTTTGGTTGACCATCAACCAAACCTGCAGCAAACCCCTGCAAGCGACATTCTGTTTAGCGAGGTCTCCTTCAAGATCAGCAGCGGAGACCACGCAGCGCTGATCGGCATCAATGGAATCGGCAAATCCACCCTGCTAAGAATCCCGAAGCAGACCTCGGGTCAGTTCGGCCGCCGTGTCGTTCCAGGTCGCGTTGGCCGCCGTGGGCAATCCCGCCGTTAGAAATCGAGGAGATTGTGCCGCGCGAAGCATGAAACCACGGCACAACACCTAGCTTTGATACTCTAGACGGCACGATGAAGGCAGGGATCCCACCACGAGAACTATCCGATTGGCTCATTGGCCACGGGCGTCACTTCATCTCGACCGCCGAGGTAGCCGAAATCTGCGGCATCAGCCCAGCATCGGTGCCGGCGAGCCTGGAACGAGCGCGCGAGGCAGGCAAAATGATCTCAGTCACCAAGGGAGGCTGGGTTCCGGTGCCACCTGAGTATCGAAGCGCTGGAGCACCGCCACCGAGTCACTTCATCGACCAACTGATGGAGCACCTTGGGTACCCGTATTATGTTGGCTTTCTGTCGGCTGCGGCAGCCCATGGGGCTGCGCATCAGTCCCCAATGGCCTACCAAATAGCCACGACTGCCAAGTTCCGTGAGCGCAATATTGGTCGCGCCCGCCTGCAGTTCATCCAACGCTCGACCGTCCCCGACCGACCTCGCCAGCATCACAACGTCCCGACCGGACGGATCTGGATATCGACTCCGGAAGTGACCGTGTTCGATCTGGTCGAAGCACCCGACGAGTGCGGCGGGCTTTCCAACGTCGCCACCGTCCTCGGCGAACTCCTCGGCGACGGCAAACTCGACCCCAAAGTGCTTCAAGACGCCGCCCAACACTATCCAGGAATCGTCTCACAGCGCGTTGGTCATTTGATCGACCTCATGGCCGATGAAGTGGGCACGACGTTCGACTCCGAACCACTTCGGAGGAGCCTTTCGGGCGTCAGGTACCGCGAGCTTTCAATAGGCAGCGGCGACGGTCAGCGCGACGAACGCTGGCACATCATCTCAAACGTTGAAATCGAGCACGACCTGTGATCACTTCAGCCGACCTCGCTAACTGGCGTCGTGGCGTGCCATGGAGCACGGACGAACAGGTTGAGCAGGACCTCATTTTGTCCCGACTTATCGTCGAAATCGCCAATCATCCGCTGCTTGGGGCGGAACTTGTGTTCCGCGGAGGGACCTGCTTCCACAAATTGTGGCTCGGCCAACCATGGCGCTACAGCGAGGATCTCGACTATGTGCGGCGCAGCACAGGCGGCATTGGCAATCTCCTGGACGCCCTGCGTGAAGTCGCAGACGGTATCGGTTTCGACCGAGTTCAAACGACAATCGGTCAGCATCCGAAGGCGAAATTTGATTCAACCTTCGTGAATGGAGGACGTCTACGAATCAAAGTGGAAATGAACACCTTTGAACGATCTCCAGCCCGGCCGACAACCACGCGGCTTCTTTCGGTCGACAGTCCCTGGTTTACGGGCCGAGCTGAGGTGGCAACGTTCACACTTGAGGAGCTGATCGCCACCAAGATTCGAGCGCTGTTTCAACGGAAAAAGGGACGAGATCTCTTCGACCTTTGGCTCGCAGTCGAGCACGCAAAGGTTCCACCTGCTGAAATCGCACAGTGCTTCTGGCCTTACCGACCCGATGGGTGGACCGTAGATCGAGCACTCGCCAACCTCGACGCCAAACTTGTGGACCGACAGTTTACAAGCGACCTTGTCCCACTGGTTTCGCAACTCCCAGCTGGCTACTCGATAGATGCAGGTGCTGCAGTTGTCCGTGCCGTTCTTCAGGGCATTGCTTCAACTGACGGTAAGGTCCAGCCCCTTCCTCTTTGAACGAGCTAAGTCAGGAATCGCATGATCACCGTCTTGTGACCTGGCCAACGGACAGACGGCCAAAGGGACACAGATCGACCCAAGGCGGGCGCGCCGTCTACCGTTCCGGCGTGAGTTCCATCGTTGTCTCCGACCTTTCATATGCGCACCCAGGTAGCGACATTCTGTTCAGCGAGGTCTCCTTCAAGGTCGGCAGCGGAGACCACGCAGCGCTCATTGGTATCAACGGAATCGGCAAATCCACCCTGTTGAGAATCCTCACCGGCGAGCTTCCCGCTGCCGAAGGTGAGTACTCAGTTCCCTCCGACCTTCTCTACATGCCACAGGACGTTGGCTTCTCTGACCCGACTCAGAGCGTTCG
>DORQ01000093.1:0-800 GCA_003514205.1 Acidimicrobiaceae bacterium | reverse complement strand
GAACTCGAGTCGCAATGGGATAGCTCACTTCGCCGCGTGGTTCGAGGGTCTCTGACTGAGGTTGGCGAACGACCCGCCTCCTCGTTGTCGGGAGGCGAACGCAAGCAGCTGGTCATTGATGTGCTGTTCAACTCCTCGGCCTCCACGCTGCTGATGGATGAGCCCGACAACTACCTCGACATCCCCGCGAAGCGTTGGTTAGAAGACTTGCTACTCGCCACCAAGAAGACCGTGCTCTTCATCAGCCATGACCGCGAACTCTTGAGTCGTGCTGCGAACAAGGTCGTCACCATCGAATCAACGGGCGCCTGGGTCCATGGCGGCTCATATGCCAATTACGAGGAGGAACGTGATCGACGCCAAGAGCTCCTCGGAGATGCGCTAGCCCGTTGGCAGGCAGAGGAGCGACGGCTCTACCAGTTTTACAAGATCATGAAGGTGCGGGCCGCCCAGAATTTCAAGAACGCCACGAAGGCCAACGCTGCTGAGACCCGCTGGAAGAAGTTCGTTGATGCTGGTCCTCCACCTCCACCAGCCCCTAAACAGCAAGTGCGCATGCGACTACGAGGCGGAGATTCGGCACGAAGGGTGCTCGTGCTCAAGGGCGTCGGGATCGACCAGCTCATTTCACCGTTCAACCTCGAGATTCACTTTGGCGAGCGCGTGGCGCTCATTGGACCAAACGGATCGGGCAAATCCCACCTCATGGGGTTGTTGGCTCAAAGCACCGAGCCGTCTGCTGGAACTGTTGAGGTTGGCCCCCGGGTTTCGCCAGGAGTGTTCTCCCAGATCAACCAGCG
>DORQ01000250.1 GCA_003514205.1 Acidimicrobiaceae bacterium | reverse complement strand
GCCACAGAAGCGGGAGACCGCTCAGGGGATTCCGAACGATGAGGTTGGAGTGAGTACCGCTGGTGAGGTCCGAGCGGCGGGTGGGCCGGTGAGACCGGATCCAACCCCTCGCAATCCAGGTCATTGCCGCATCGGAGGGCTGAGGGCGGAGCAGATGAGCGATCTCCTCAACCGGCGATCAAGAATCCGTGCGAGTTGATCCTGTGCCGGTCAGTCTGAGCGAAGAGGTCCTTCAAGAGCTCGTCGGGCTGAGCGACTGTGGTGATCGGCCGCCGTGGCGTTCCGGTTCCATGGTGGAGGCCGTGACCATATGCCGGGCGACAGCTTCATTCTGGTAGGCCGGGACGATGATCGAGCGGAAGACATTTACGTCTCGAGGGACAGTGGCGTAGGAGACTGCGGAGCTGGACGTGATCGCAGCGGCGCGGACCTACCCGCCGCTCCTGGTGGAGGAAGTCCTTCGTCTGCGTGGGGGTGCGACTGACGCCAGCTACTACCCAGCTCTTGGGTGGATGGCCCGGAGTTGGTTGCGGGTGGTGAGGGCGTCGATCGTGTTGGAAGGTTTGGCGGTCGGTGTCGTCGAGTTCGGCGATGGCGGGGGAGACAGTCTTCGATGCTTGTGGTGGTTCTATGGAGCGCTGGTGCTCTCGAATACGAGGCAGTCCAACAACTGACTCACTTATCACCGAGTCGAGGTCGTGTGGTGTGCCTCCGGGTTCGCTGGTTGTGAACATATCGAACCTGAGCCTGATCGCCCGACCGGTCTTTGGGTGGCTACCTCCAGTGCCCGCCTGCCAATCCTGGAGGAACCGGTGAGCAAGAAGGATTCCGCAGTAGCAACGGACTGACCGCGAGCGATTGCCGCAATGTGGCCGTGGTTCCTTTTGGGAGGATTCCATAGCCCCGCTCGACTATTTGCTGGTTCAACCGACATTTTTACGCTGGTTCAACCAACAAAGATGACAGAGGGTTCGACGGAGGCATCGATTTCGTATCACTATCATTCCCCCGCTGGAGTGACGTGCGATCGGGAAACATGGTGGCCACAAGGGCGGCGACAAATCTCAGGTGTCGGTTTCGGGCGGGGGAAATTCTCCGCGTAGGGAGAACTCACCCTCCTGCAAGATGAGGCTGAGGATCCCGCCGACTCCGGTGAGGTCTTCCTTGAAGCGTTCGATGTTCGCCAGTCGCTCAGCGGTGTCGGTGATGACCACCTCGGCGAACTGGGTCTTCATGGAGACCTTGGCTTCGGACTTCATGCGGCGCAGCTCGCTCAGGAGCTCCGAGGCCAATGCGGTGAGCGACATCTCCTCGTTACCGAGCGCCCCAGGGCCACTATTGCTCTCAGACAGCAGGTTGGAGTCCGACGTCAACGGAGTCGGCCAAGCCGCTTGGTGCACCGATCCCTCCATCCACCAGGACCACACTTCTTCGGTGGCGAAGGGAATGAACGGCGCGAGGAGCCGCTGCAGGACGCAGGCTGCCGCAGCCAAAGCGTTCGCTGCCGACTCCGCACCAGGTCCTTCCCCGTAAGCCCGAAGCTTCACCAGCTCGAGGTAGTCATCGCAGAACCACCAGAAGAACGCCTCGGTCTTTTCCAGCGCTCGCGCATAGTCAAAGCCACCGAACGCGTCGGTTGCTTCGGCAATGAGGCGATTGAGATCGGCGATCATCGCAGCATCGATCGGCTCGGTGATCAGACCATCAATCGATCCGCCAAAGTTGAGCGCAAATGAGGAGGCGTTCAGCAACTTGATGGCGAGGCGGCGCCCCACCTTCATTTCCTTCTCATCGAAGGCTGTGTCGGTGCCGGGTCGGCCTGAGGCCGCCCAGTAGCGAACCCCGTCGGAACCGTAGGTCTCGAGGAGACCCATTGGGGTGACCACGTTGCCTTTGGACTTGGACATTTTCTTGCGATCCGGATCGAGAATCCAGCCCGACAGCGCGGCGTTCTTCCAGGGTGCAGTGTCGTTCTCGAAATGGCTTCGCACCATCGTGGAAAAGAGCCAGGTCCGGATGATGTCGTGGCCTTGGGGGCGGACATCCATTGGGAAAGTCCGTGCGAACAAGTCCGGGTCCGTCTCCCATCCACAGGCAATCTGTGGGGTGAGCGAACTCGTGGCCCAGGTGTCCATGACATCGGGGTCGCCCATGAAGCCGTGCGGCTGATTGCGTTGCTCCTCAGTGAACCCTGGGGGAACGTGGGACTGAGGATCGATCGGAAGCTCTGCTTCGCTAGGTGTCAACGGGTTGTCGTAGTCCGGTTCGCCGTCGGCGTTGAGTGCGTACCAGATCGGGAACGGCACGCCGAAGTAACGCTGGCGGCTCACCAGCCAGTCCCCGTTGAGGCCTTGAACCCAGTTGTCGTAGCGGTGTTGCATGAACCCTGGATGCCAGGTGAGCTCGGAGCCCCGCGCCACCAGTTCGTCACGAACCTCAGCGTCGCGGCCGCCGTTGCGGATGTACCACTGCCGTGTTGCGACGATCTCAAGGGGCTTGTCGCCCTTCTCGAAGAACTTCACTGGATGTTGGATTGGGCGTGGTTCGCCCAGAAGATCGCCTGAGGATTTCAGGAGTTCGACCATCACCTGGCGGGCACCGCCCGCAGCTTTCCCAGCGAACTTCGCATAGGCGGCTTGAGAGTCAGCCGTGGTGCACCACTGCGGTGCTTCCTGCGCGAACCGGCCGTCGCGACCGATCACTGCACGGGTCTCCAGGTTGAGTTCTCGCCACCAGGTCACGTCGGTGGTGTCGCCGAAGGTGCAGATCATCGCGACGCCAGAACCCTTCTCAGGGTCGGCAAGTTCGTGCGCGCAGACCGGCACCTCGATACCGAAAATGGGCGAGGTCACGGTCGTGCCAAACAACGGTTGGAACCGTGGATCATCAGGGTGCGCGACGAGGGCAACACAGGAGACAATCAGCTCCGGACGTGTGGTGGAAATGGTGATGGTGGTCTCGCCGGTCGTTGTGTCGGGGACTGTCCGGTGGAACGTGATGTCGTGATACGCCCCGGGCCGGTCCCGATCCTCAAGCTCTGCTTGGGCTACCGCTGTCTGGAAGGTGGTGTCCCACAGGCATGGCGCCTGTTGGCTGTAGGCCTCGCCCCGGGCAAGGTTGCGAAGGAACGCAAGTTGGCTGGCACGTTGCGCTTCGCTGCCAATGGTGGTGTAAGTCTGCTCCCAGTCAACCGAGAGCCCAAGCGTGCGAAACAGGTCTTCGAACGCAACCTCATCAATGGTGGTGAGCTCCAGGCACAGGTCAACAAAGTTGCGCCGTGAAATGACTTGGTACTGGCCTCGGTCCTTGGGAATCTCGGTGGGCGGCGTGAAGTTTGGGTCGTACGCCACGGTTGGATCGCAGCGGACACCATAGAAGTTCTCGACCCGTCGTTCCGTCGGCAGGCCGTTGTCATCCCAACCCATTGGGTAGAACACCGACTTGCCCGACATGCGCTGGAACCGGGCAATGCAGTCAGTGTGGGTGTAGCTGAACACGTGACCAACATGCAGCGAACCAGAGGCTGTGGGTGGGGGAGTGTCGATCGAGAAGACCTGGTCGCGATCAGCGGTTCGATCGAACGCATAGGTGGATTGGGCGCGCCACTCGGCGCTCCAGCGTGCCTCGATCCCATCAAGGGTCGGACGTTCAGGGAGGGATCGGGTGTTCTTGGGGGTAGGTGTGTGAGCCATGGCGTTGGCAAGGCTATCGCTGAGGGGCAGTGGAGCTGACACTGGTTTCCTGAGACCTCCGCTGGGGCGAGGATCTCAGGCCCCTACCGGGGAGCGAACCTCAGACTGTGGCGGGCTCGGCGGGTTCGGCGGGCTCGGCGGGTGCTTCGGCTGAGTTTGCAGCGGCGAGCTCCGAGGTGGTGCCCTCGATATCGACCCGTGGGAGGATCCGATCCAGCCATTTCGGGATCCACCAGTTCTTTGCCCCGAGCAATTCCATCGTTGCCGGAACGAGCAGCATCCGAACCAGCGTTGCGTCAAGCAGGACAGCGGTAGCAAGTCCGAGACCGAAGAGTTGTGGAATGCGGTTCTCTTCAAACAAGAACGATCCAAAGACCACCACCATGATGGCAGCGGCGGCGGTGATCACCCGGGCTGTGGCGGCGAGGCCGTCGGCAACGGAGTTCCGTGGATCCCCATGACGGTCATACTCCTCTTTCACTCGGGAGAGAAGGAAGACTTCGTAATCCATGGAGAGGCCAAACACGATGGCGAACATCATGATTGGCAGGAACGGTTCGATGGGCGCTGGCTCGATCCCAGTGAGCGAGCCCAACCATCCCCATTGGAACACCGCAACCACCACGCCATAGGCGGCTGCAATGGAGAGCAGGTTCATGATCACTGCTTTGAGGGGCACGAGAAGCGAACGAAACACGACCATCAGCAGCAGAAAGCTCAGCGTGAGCACTGCAACAAAGAACAGCACCATCTTCTCGCTGAGATAGGTGGTGAAGTCGATACCGATTGCGACGTAGCCAGCCACGTTGACCGTCAGGCCTGTTCCCTCGGTGGCGGTTGGAACAACCGATGAGCGGAGGTCCTTGACGAGGGTCTCCGTCTTGGGATTCTGCGGACTGGTAGTGGGGATGACACGGATCAAGAACGCTTCGGCCTCATTGATCACTGCTGGAATCTTCGACGGATCGGTCACCGTGACGAGATCAGCAACGTTGTTGGGAACTGGCTGGCCCACCTGGGCGATCCCAGGAGACTGCTTCAATGCCTCTGCAAGTTTGGTGATATCGGCCATCTTGTTTGGACCTTCAGCCCGGGCGACCACAATGAGCGGTCCGTTGAATCCTGGGCCGAATCCCTCGGCAAGCAGATCGTATGCCTGGCGGGTGGTGGTGTTCTCCGGGAAGTTGCCATCGTCGGAGAATCCGAGACGCAGCGAGAAGATCGGCAGTCCAATCACTCCAATTACGATCACACCGAACAGCAGGGCCGCTAGTGGGTGGCGTTGAATGAAATGGCTCCACTTGTAGGCGGTGGTTTCATTGTTGGGCCGATGCTTTCGTGGCGGTACGTAGGCCTTGAGAGGTTTCACTGCGAAGCCTGCGACGAACACCATCACTGCCGCAGCGACCAAGGTTGCAGTGACGGGCATGGCTGCCTTGAGACCGCCTGCGAGCATGGCGAGCGCAATGAGCCCGGCCGCAATGAGTCCTCGCCAGCGTGTGATCTCCACTCGCTCGCGAGCGAGGCCAAGCAATGCTGGGAGAAGCGTGGTTGACGCAATCATGGTGACCGCAACAGTGACGGCGCTGGCAATCCCGAGACCCGAGATGAATGCCAGACCAAGGAGCAGCATGCCAAGCAGCGAGATCACCACGGTGATGCCAGCGAAGATTACTGAGCGCCCAGCAGTGTCCATGGCCCGCATGGTTGCGTGCTCGGGGGTAAGGCCCTCGTGGAGGCCTTCGCGGAATCTGGTGACGATGAACAACGCGTAGTCGATGCCCACACCGAGGCCAATCATTGCGCCAATCGTTGTGGAGAATTCGGGCATTTGGAGTGTGTTGGAGAGCAGCATGACCAGCGCCATCCCAGAACCGACGCCAGCGAGCGCAACAGCGATCGGCAGCCCCATCGCAAGCACCGACCCGAAGGACAAGATGAGGACCACAATTGCAAATGCCAGGCCGATCAACTCTGAGGAGGGTGGCTTGAACTCGGCGAGCACGGAACCACCGACCTCAGTTCGCAGACCCTCCATCTCGGGTAGCAGTTTGACGATTTTGGTCCCGAGCTTGCCCGATTCGGTTTGATCGAACTTCTTGTCGAGATTGATCGTGGCGAAGGCCACGGTGCCGTCGGGGTTGATTTGCGACTTCCCCATGGGCTCGGCGTAGGGAGAATCCACTGTGACATCGTTGGGCTTGGTTCCAAGAGCATCGATTTTGGCGAACGTCGCCTCCATTGCGGCTTTCACTGCGGGATCGGTCACCCCAGCTGTGCTCTGAAAGACAATCGAACCCGAAAGGCCGGCGCCTCGACCTGGGAAGTATTGATCAAGAAGCTCGAATCCGCGGGCTGAATCGCTAGCGGGCAACTCGCGTCCACCGTCGAAGCTGGTGCCAACGGCACCGCCCCAGCCGAACAGGGCCACCAGTGCAAACAACCACAGCCCGATGACCTTCCAGCGATTGTTGTAACACCATTGAGCTAGGCGAGCGAGCATTGGGCCTC
>DORQ01000187.1:1849-2824 GCA_003514205.1 Acidimicrobiaceae bacterium | reverse complement strand
GAGCGCCCCGACTTCCCGACTGGCTTCTATGTTGCACCCACGCTGATTGCGAACTGCAACAACACGATGAAAGCAGTTCGAGAAGAGATCTTCGGGCCAGTCGTCGTGGTTGTTCCGTTTGACACTGAAGACGAAGCCATTGCGATCGCCAACGACAGCGATTTTGGGCTGTACAGCTACGTGTTCTCCAAGGACACCTCACGTGCCTGGGAAGTAGCGAAGCGACTGCGAGCTGGCAACGTGGGCATCAACTCGCTGCAGCGCAATAACGAAGCTCCCTTCGGCGGATTCAAACAATCCGGGGTCGGCCGCGACGGCGGATCCTTTGGGCTGTATGCCTACAGCGAGATGCAGTCGATTGTGTGGCCCGCGTAGGCGGGCGACGCGCCGTCTCCCGCAGGTTTGAGCTCCGCAGTCAACAACTACCACCTACCATGGCGAACGCGCAGGCTCGCCAACAACGAACGAGGTTTGATCAATGAGAGGCATCGTCTGGGACGGCAAAGAAGCCAAGGTCGAGTCAGGGCTGACCCTGCGCGATCTCCGAGCTGGTGAGGTCCGGGTTCGTATCGAGGCAGCCGGGTTGTGTCACAGTGACGTGTCCGTGCTCAACGGCACCATTGCGTTTCCCCCGCCCGTAGTTCTTGGTCATGAGGGAGCAGGTGAGGTCATCGCGGTAGCCCCGGATGTGACCAACGTGGCAGTTGGTGATCACGTCGTGCTCTCCACCCTTGGCAACTGCGGCCAGTGTGGCCAATGCGATCGAGGCAAGCCGACGTTCTGTCGTCAATCGCTTGGCAAGCTCAACCGGCCGTTCGCACTCGGCGACCAGAAAGTCTTCCAGTTCGCCAACCTCGGAGTGTTCTGCGAGGAGACGGTTGTGAAAGCAACGCAGGCGATTCGCATACCATCGCACCTTCCCCTCGCCTCGGCCAGCCTCATTGGTTGTGGGGTGCTGACTGGCGTCGGAGCGGT
>DORQ01000187.1:1337-1552 GCA_003514205.1 Acidimicrobiaceae bacterium | reverse complement strand
CCCGAGGACAACCTTGTCGACATGGTGAAGGAGATCTGCCCGAACGGCGTGGACTACGTGTTCGAATGCGTTGGTTCGGTGGCGCTCATCAAGGCCTCCACTGAGATGTTGGACTGGGGCGGTTCGGTCATCATGTTGGGAGTTCCAAAGATGGGCACCGAGGCTTCATTCGTGGTCAACACGATGTATAACGACAAGTCGATTCTCGGGTGCCG
>DORQ01000187.1:0-1058 GCA_003514205.1 Acidimicrobiaceae bacterium | reverse complement strand
CACGAGGGCAAACTCGCCCGCGGCGTGCTGACGTTCTCGTAGGCATGGCGTTCTCAGAGGAGCTTCGGGAGTTTGCTGCGACCGTCTCGAATTGGGGTCGATGGGGCGAGGAAGACCAGCTTGGTTGTGGCAATTTCCTGACAGCCGAAGCAGCGCTGCGCGGTGCCCGAAGCATCCAAAGCGGCGAGGCAATCTCGCTCGCGGTGAACCTCGACTCCAAAGGAATTCAAGTCGGACAACCGGCCGGGCGTGTCAACGCCTCGCTGAGTTTCTCCTCATTGCATGAACGCGATGCAAAGGCCCCCGGTATTTGGTTGGGCTGCGACGACCTCTTCACCATGTCGACCTGCGCTGCGACACACATCGACTGCCTGAGCCATATCAGCTATGACGGCCTTCTGTATGGTGGCAAGCCCAAGGACCTGATCACCGCAGAGGGTGCCACCTGGTGTGGTGCTGAGACCTTGAAGCCGATCTCGACTCGAGGAATCCTCGTCGACCTACTCCGCCAAGAAGATGCCGACATCCTCGAATCGGGTTACTCCATCGATGCTGCGGATATGGATCGGGCTTACGAACTCGCTGGCCTTGAGCCGCAGCCCGGCGACATTGTGTGTGTTCGTACCGGCGAGATCCGGGACTACTTCGCGGGCAATCGCTACAAGTATGCAGTGGGCGAGGATGGCTCGAGTTGGCAGAAGATCGGCCTCTCCCTGTCGGCCACAAAGTGGTTTCACGAACAAGACATCGCGGGCGCGTTCCTCGACAACTACCACTACGAAGTGATGCCACCATCAACTGGCAATTGGGACGATCTGTTAGTAGTCCACATGATTCAGCTGCGCGACATGGGGTTCCTTCAAGGGCAGAACTGGAACTTTGAGGGCCTGGCCGAGGCCTGCCATCGCGACGGTCGAATGGACTTCCATCTGGTTGCCGTGCCCGAGCCGCTGGTCGGCGCGACCTCCGCTCCGGTAGCGCCAGTCGCACTTCGCTGAAGGCCGGGTTTCGTTCTCACTTGAGACTTGCGCGCTGAGCGTTGTGTTGCCTCCGTGAAA
>DORQ01000324.1 GCA_003514205.1 Acidimicrobiaceae bacterium | reverse complement strand
GGTCATCGCTTCGACTGAAAGCGCGCCGAGCACCGCTACCCGCGTTCGACTCTTCGCTCCTACGGCGGATGGTGGGGACTTCTTTTCGGAGGCCATCACTGGACTCTATTACTAGTAGCAATAGCGTCATATATCTGGTAGATATATGACTATGCGAAATGGCCACCGAATCATCTTGACGTTGATCAGCAGCGGCGCACTCCTCGCGGCCTGCTCAACCTCCCGCACCGAATCCCCACCTGACACCGTTTCGGTCACGACCACCTCGAACCCGATCACAACAACCACGCAGCCCGAAGGACTGAGAGCGTTCGCCACACAACTCCAGAACGCTGTGACCACCGACCTCGAACGTGACCCTCAATTGCGGGCGGAGATTGTGCAAATACGGGTTCGCGGAAACAACCTCTCCGCTGCGGCCGGAATCGGTGATCCCCAGACCGGCACACCGATCAATCCTTCAGCGAGTTTTCGAATCGCCAGCGTGACGAAAACATTCGTCGCTGCCGCGACCTTGAAACTGATCGAGGTAGACCGGTTTGGTGTGGATGACTCAATCGAGCCGCTCATCCCCACATCGCTCAACGAGGCACTGACCCGTGGCGGATACCAGCCACGGATCATCACCGTTCGCCAACTCCTCACCCACACCAGCGGCATTGTCGACTTCACCTTCGGGCCCGGCCTTGACTACGTGGGTCAAGTCATGGCTGATCCCCAACGCGTGTGGACCCGCCAAGATCAGGTGGACCTTGCCATGTTGGGCGAGCCGGTGGCCCCTCCCGGCACGACGTACCACTACTCCGACACCGGCTACGCGCTCCTCGGTGCCATCATCGAACAAGCAACCGGCGACGACCTTGGCGCCTCCCTTCGGTCGCTACTCGACTATGAAGGCCTTGGGCTGAACCACACCTACCTCGAACTCATTGAGCCAGCACCAGAGGGTCAATCACCGCGAGCTCATCAGTTCTTCGGTGAGCTGGACACGTTCGATTGGAGCCCGACCATCGATTTGTTCGGCGGGGGTGGGCTCGTGTCCACCCTCGATGATCTCCTCAACTTCTTCACCGCACTCCACGAAGGGAACGTCTTCTCGTCTGAGTCCTCCCTCGAGCTCATGCACGCCATTCCGGAAACCAACACTGATGTGCGCGTGCCAGGCGACCCCACTCCCTACGCTGCGGGGGCTGGCATCTTCCGCAGCGACCTCAATGGCGTGACCTGTTGGAGCCACGAAGGATTCTGGGGAGTACGAGTTGGGTACTGCCCAGAACTCGACAGCGGGTTCGCACTGTCGATCAGCCAAGCCACCCGGAGCGTCGAATACAATCCCGAGCTCGTCGGAACGGTGATCGCGGAGGCCATGACTACACGGTCGCGATGAGGCCGGCTCTCGTGGTTAGGCACCACACTCCTGAAAGGTGCAACCAAACGGCAAACTGGCATTCACGCCAGAACGAGAGGTTCCCGCGGCGATATCTCAACGCTCGCACCATGGCGAAGACCGGTAGCCGCCTCGGAGACTCTGAGGATGATCTCGAGTGCGACCTTGTCTTGTATGCCACGGTCGAGTTCAGACGTAAAACCGACGCACGAGCAGTTCATCTCGCCCAATACGTGTGCATCCTCCCCGCTGGGGCCCCAATCGGCCATGAAGTCAGCTGTCCACAGCAAGGGAAGTGGTCCGCCACCTCCAAGTCGAACTGCGACAACCGGCAATACATCCTCGAACCTCGACACCAGATCGGCGTAGTCGGAAGGATCGTGGTAGCTGTAGTCGGCTCCCGAGAACAACGTTGCACTGAACGCTCCTTCCGCCATTGCTGGCACCTTGCGGATGACCGCGACGGGTCTGGATCCAACGAACACCAGGCGGATCTCGCCCTCTGAGATCCGCGGCATGAACCGCATATCGACGACTAGTCCACCATCTCCAGTGAGATATCGCTCGCAGAACTTGACGAAATCGCCCAGCGAATAGACCTCGCAGTGGTTGTCCACGGCCTCGGTGCATCGGACTTGAGCATCGAGTGGCACGCTCACTCCTGGTTCAGCCGATCTTGGGTCAAGGAGTTCAACCCGCCAGATCCCCTTGCCAGTGGACCCTCGGTTCTGCTTCAGCACTCTCGACCCATACGACAAGCTCTTCGAGAGCCCATCGCGCAGCTCGTCAAGAAGGTAGTACGCGTAGGTGTCATCCGGCACCAGCCAGGTGTCAGTCAAGGTCGTCAACGAGGCTTTGGTACCAAAGGACGCCATAGTGTCCGGATGTGTCATACCGATGAGGCCCGCTGCGCTCAGTCGCTCCAGTAGCCCATGAAACTTCTCATCGCCTTCTGGAATGCTCCCTGGGTTGACCCTGGGGACATAGCCATCACAGGACGACACCACGGTCTCGAAAATCTCCTCCACGCAGTCATCGGAATAGAAGATGACCTCTGCTCCCCACCCGAGGGCTCGCAGCGCCTCGACGATTGGCATGGTGTCCGCCCGATGACCATCGGTGCCCTTGTCACTACCGCCCGGAACTTCAAAGATCGCGATGTGCTTGTGCATGCGGTCAACACTCGACGACCCCGGCGACAACGCATCGACGCCCCAATATCGAGCAGATGAACCTTCGGTAACGAGAGGCGAAATTGCCCTCACGGGCGCTGATCACTCGCGAAAGGCCGAGCAGTGCCGCACAGTGCCGCACAGTAGCCCATGGTTGGCCAACGGCACGACCATCCACGAAGGCCCATCGCCATAGGCACCTCGAAGGCCTCGCGGGGCCGCTGGTTCAAATCCGAAGCGGGAGTAATACTGACCGTGTCCGAGCACTACCACGAAACGCCAACCCAGCGAGGCCGCCCGATCCAGTGCCGAACGAATGAGTATCTCGCCAATTCCCAAGCGCTGTCGCTCGGGCATGACCGCTACTGGCGCTAGACCCAGCCCGCCGACCCGTTCGCCATCTACTTCCACCTCGCTGAATGCAATGAATCCCAGGATCCGACCGCCAGACTCGGCCACCAACGTGAGCTCGGGTATCAGCTCGCCACGCTCGCGCAATGTTCGAACCAGCCCAACCTCACCATCAGATCCAAACTGCTGCAAGAACGCTTCTCGCACCACCACGTCCACGGCCTCCTCATCGCCAGGCGACTCGGCACGGATGGACACAGAGTCGTCGTCCACGCCCGTCATGGGGACTCCGAGTCGGCGAGGTGACGGTGGAGACTGTCGAGGATGAGGTCGAGCCCGAACTCGAACTCATTGGCGTAGTCGTATGACTTGCCTGACACCTGTTCGGTGATCATCTCCACGAGGCTCGGGTATTCGTTGGCGTCCAACACCTCGTCAAGGTGGGCAACAAACTCTTCGGCGCTTTCACCGGGATCGAAGGGCAGGTTGAGTTCGGTCAGAACAAACCCGTGCACGTACGCATCGATCGCGGAGAATGTGTGTGCGGCCAAGGCAACGGAGAAGCCATTGTGGCGAAGACAGGCGAGGACTGCATCGTGGTGGCGAAGCAGCGCTGGTCCAGGTGAGCGACGGGACTCGATCAGCCCGAGCGCCCATGGGTGTGCTGTCAAAGCGTCGCGCGCCGACCGGGCCCGGCACACCATCTCCGACCTCCACGGTTCTGCTGGATGAGGGAGCTGAATTTGGGTAAAGAACCAGGTCGCGAGTCCGTCGAGTAGCGCTTCCTTACCGGCGAGGTGGTGATAGATCGACATCGCCTCCACGCTCAATTCCTTGCCGAGGTTGCGCATGCTCACCTGAGCCAAGCCGCCTCGATCCGCCACCGCCACGGCGGCTTCGATGATTCGGTCGTAGTTGAGCGGGGGACGCCCGACCATCCGGGTACCTTTCAGAATCGGTTGCGAACTTACACTCGTAAGGCTACCATCCAACACGTACCCTTACAGATGTAAGGGTACGTGTTCAGGGAGTGCTCATGAAGGCAGCAGTCAACCAGCAATATGGTGGCCCCGAGGTGGTTCGAATCGCCGAGGTTGCACAACCAGTTCCAGGCGCCAACGAGGTGTTGATTCGCGTCAGGGCCGCGGCGGTTACCTCAGCTGACGCTCGCATCCGCGCCGCTCGATTCCCTCGGGGGTTCCGCGTGCCAGCCCGTCTGATGTTCGGTATCCGTCGGCCACGCAAACACATCCTCGGCAGCTCCTTCTCTGGAGTCATCGAGGCCGTCGGGCCCAAGGTGACCGGATTCGAGCCCGGAGACGAGGTGTGCGCTATGACGGGCATCAAATTCGGCGCCCACGCCGACTACGTTGCCCTGCCAGCGAAGAAAGTCGCGCGAAAGCCCGCTTCGGTGACCCACGAAGATGCTGCCGGAGTTCTGTTCGGCGGCACCACCGCGTTGTTCTTCCTGCGAGACAAAGCTCAGGTGGGACCTGGTCAATCTGTCCTCATCAACGGCGCCTCTGGCGCCGTTGGAACCAACGCCATTCAGCTCGCCAAACAGTTCGGCGCAATTGTCACTGCCGTGACCAGCGGAGCGAACCGCGAACTCGTCACCCAGCTTGGAGCCGACAACGTCATCGATTACACCAAGGTTGACCTCCTCTCCATTGCCGAACGCTTTGACGTTGTGCTCGACACCGTTGGCAACCTAGGCATCAAAACCAGCCGACCACTCCTCACCGCGGAGGGGGTTGCCCTCCTAGCGGTTGCCGACCTCGGCACGATCCTCACAGCCCGCGGCAACGTCATCACCGGCACCGCACCCGAACGCGCGGAGGATGCAAAGTTGCTGCTCAATCTCATCAAGGAAGGCACCCTTACCGTCGTATACGACGGGGTCTTCGATCTCGACGACATTGTCGAAGCGCATCTACGAGTCGATAGCGGCCACAAACGGGGCAACATCATCGTGCGGCCTTAGGAGCCGATCAACCAGATCAGCCGTCGAGCGGATTGGCGATGTGCAACCCTCGACGCTCCGCCGCGTTGCTCATTGCTGACGTCTAGAACCCGACCCGAGTTCCAGCGGTCAGGGTCTGGCCCTGAGCTGATAGGAGTTTCGGAATTTGTCTTGGATGACGGTGGCTGTCCCATCGATGTCCTCGACGACGAGGTCCTCCTCCACGACCCGACTTGCGAACGACCAGCCATCGGGGAGATCCAGCCGTGGGCCGAGTGCGCTGAGCATATCCGCGGTGAGGTCGGGATCGAGCTCGATGCTGTATGACTGCATCACATATACAGAGCCATCGGGGCTAGTGAGCTCGTGGATCTCGCGCCCTTTGGAAAACACAAACTCGGTGTCGCGGGCCACTGAGGTTTCCGAAAGTGGTGTGCGGTCTGGCAGTTTGTCACCGAACTCGATGGTCGCGATCGACCTCATCGGCATCCCACCAAGTACACGGGTTTCCATCGAGCCGGCGAGTTCGTTCGCGACGATCCGGTCGAGTGTCCAATACCTTGGCCCGTTCAAGACCGCCGCATTGGTTCCCAGCTCGGCTGCGATTGCGCGTGAATCCATCGTGGCGAACAACTCTTGTGGACAATCATTGATGCCTTGAGTGCCCCAAACCTCACCGACAGTTCCTGCATCGGAAACCGAGATGGCGAGCACCTCGCAATAGCGCTGCCCAAACTGGTCAGTCAGACCCTTGGGCTGGGTTTCCTCAGACACCTCAGGTTCATCGACAGCAGAGGATGGCTTGGGCGCTGCAGAGGTGGCCACAGTCGTGTCTGAGGCTGATGACTTCGAATCAGCATCACCGTTCGCGCACCCACCAATCACCATGGCCGCTGCAGCGAGCGGCAGGCCGAGCCACAACCCTCTGCTCGTTGAAGCGGCAACTCGTCGCCGCGTCTGGGCGGCCCTTGTGCGATGAATCGATCTCAGTTCG
>DORQ01000255.1 GCA_003514205.1 Acidimicrobiaceae bacterium | reverse complement strand
GCCGCGCGGACCGCAAGGCCAGTGCGAGATTTCTCGAAGAAGAACCCAAGGGCAACGAGCAGCAGCGGCGACAACAGGGCTTGAGCCGCGAACGGCGGAGTGACCCTGAGCGAGCCAATGTCCATGGTTGGCAGTCCGGTTGGTTGGGGGAAGTTGAGCCCGGACAGCCCATTTGGATTGATGGCAAGGGCGGCAAAGATCAGTGCTGTCCCGGTGCCAAGGGTCGCAACCATCGAGAGAACCCGAGGTGAACCAGTGAGCGGTTTCACGATTCCAACCTCGACGAGAGCGCCCATTCCCGCAGCAACTAGCAAGCCGAGTGCGAAGGCGACCCAATACGGCATCTCGAACTCGCGGACTGCCAACGAGCAGATTGCTGCGCCGAACACGCCGAGCGCACCATGCGCGAAGTTGATGAATCGTGAGGATCGGTAGACCAGAACGAGGCCTGCGGCGAGAAGGCCGTAGGTAAGGCCCGTGAACAGCCCGAGGCTGAGGACTCCGATGCCGACATCGAACCCCCATACTGTGGTTCCCAGAGGTGGCAGTGGGAGTCCTTGCACTAACGGAAACATGGGAGTCACTGGCGCACCGTGGCATTCTCTAGCGAAAGACCGCGATGCTCCAGCGCCGCGGCGATGCCTTCGAGATAGGCAGCTTCCAGAAGGCCAGGGTCGGCTTGGAGTGCCGCGGCTGTACTTCGGTACACGATCTCGCCCTTCTCCATACACGCTGCGGTATCTGCAAGGTCCAGAGCCACCGAAACAGACTGTTCAACCAGAAGCACTGACGCCCCCTCTGCGTGCAGGCGCCGGATGACAGGTACCAATTGGGACACGATGATGGGGGCAAGCCCGAGGCTGAACTCGTCAATCACCAACAGGCGAGGAGCGAGAACCAACGACTTGGACAGAGCGAGCATCTGGCGCTCTCCGCCTGACAGATTCGAAGCCCGCTGACCAAGGCGATCGCGGAAGTTTGGAAATACCTCAAGCGCCCGGGCGGCTCCGGCTTTGGATTCCTTGCGAGAGAGCGTGTGCCCAAACATCGCTAGGTTCTCGCCGACAGTGAGATCTTCAGCTACAGCACCTCCCGCGGCGATCTGGTTGATGCCGAGCAGGACACGTTCTGAGGCCGAGTACGGAGCGAGGTCGAGCCCGGCAAGCAGTACACGGCCCGAAGTCGGCTGCGCGAGCCCGGAGATGGTTCTCAAGAACGTTGTCTTGCCTGCTCCGTTCGCTCCAACAATTGCCGTGATGCTGCCCTGTGGAACCTCAAGATCCACGCCGAAAAGCGCTTGCACGGATCCGTAGGAGAACGTCACCTGCTCTGCTGCAAGCAGGGTCGGCCTGGCTGGTCCCGAAGGCGATATACCGTGATGGGCTCCACTCGGAGTGAGGTGTTCAGAGGCGGCGACCTTGCCTGAATTCTGAGTCGTGGTGGCCGAGGCAATCAACGGTGAGGAAGCGCGCGAACTGGCCGAGGGATGGCTGGCCGAGGGGCGGTCGGCCAGCAACTGCATTCCCCCCAGAACCAATGCGGGCAACGCGAACAACGCCAGTGTCAACTCGAGCGAGTCAGCGGTTCCAGCCCGGCCCTGGAGGTACCATGCCGAGGTTGCAGCTGTGAGAAGGGCGGCCAATGGGGCGAGTTTGGTTGTCACGGTGAGCACCAAAATTCCGCCAACGGCGCATCCGGCGCTGAGGGCAAGCCCAACCACGGTGCCAGGTAGGGTTTCTGAAATCGCGACCAGTAGCAGGATTGCTCCGGACAGAACCGCGAATCTGAAACCCTCTCGGTCGCGGGTTCGAGCATCTAGTTCCTCTGGCCGATCCTGATACCACCAGCTCAGTCCCAGGCAGATTCCTGCGGAGGCCACAAGCGCGGCCGATGCTATGAGCCACGAGTACCGAGTGCCGGCTTCCCATCCGACCTGAAGAAACCGCTCAGCATTGAGTGCTGCGCCAAGCGGAACACCGAGGCCAAGCGCTGTCAGGATCGCGGATCCTGCCAGCGCCGGAGAAGCGGCGGTGGTCCGTCCTGCTAGGTGAAGCCGTTGTTTGGCTGGCAGGTAGGTGAGCTCCGGCAATGCGAAACGCCACGCTGCGCCAACAAGCGCTCCCAGTCCCCCGACCAGCGCAAGGCTGGCCCATGGAATGGTCGGATCCGCGAACTTCGCAGCGGCGCTCACTGAGGCGCCCCCTGCGAGTGTGGCTGCGAGAAGCGCTGGGCCGACCACAGGATTATCGGTTCCCTGGAGGCGAATACGGTCGGCGAACAGCGATGGCAACGATCCCGCCGTGATCGCGAGAACGATGAGGAGAAGGACCTTGACTGCATCAGGGTCGCCGGTGTTGAACAGCGAGATCCATCCAAGTGCCGAAACCCCAGCCATCAGAGCGCCCGTGGCGCCGGGAGTGCCGCCCCTAGCCTGACGTTGCCCAGCGAGAAGGCCAACTCCACTGGCAAGGAATGCCCAGAGCGTCCAAGAGGTGGGCGAGGTTCCTGTGTCGGTCGCCAGAGTTGAGGCTGCTGCGGCTATCGATCCAAGGGCGATCCCGAGGCCTGCCGCGATCAGGTTGAGTGAGCGCAGGTGCGTCCCCGACTCATGGTGGCTAGGCCCATAGGAGGCTGCTGGTCGAACGGGGCGTACTCCTCGACCAGCGATTGGCCGAGCGGATGGCTTCTTCATCTGCTCAAGGACGCCTCGCCCAGGCACCTTGTTCGTTCGCGTCGAATCTGGACCCAATACGCCGCGACCTTGAGCCTTGATAGTCATCGCTCAAAATCCTTGGTTGGTCCAATGAGTGTGAAGCACGAGCAGGTCTCATCGAACTTGATTGGACGGTATGCGTCGGCCCCGCCGTATGAGTTGGGTTCAAAAGCGGCCGCGTAGTTGACTGCGCTGTCGAAGGGCCCAATGGTTGCGAGTTGTTGAGTGAAGAGCTCCGCGGTCAGCGGCTCTCCATCGAATCCTTTGAAGGCTCGTTCCAAAAGAGTGACTGCATCGCAGTAGGTGACAATCACACGTGCGTTGGCTCGCGACTCGAACTTGAAGCCAGCGGGTTCAACTGCTTTGAGGCATTTGGCCTCGCCGGCGTTGAAGGGGAACTCCAGAGCGTCTGCTTTGAGATCAACTGATGGTGCTACTGATACCCCAATAGCGCCGCGGAGCACCTCGGGCGCTTGGTTGGAGATGTACTCAGGGTTGTCGAAGGAGGTGACTGCATAGCGAGGGAAGAATTTCTGCGGGATGGCGATGGTGGCAAAGAAGGCGAGCAGTCGAGATCCGCCGATGACGATGACGCGGTCTACCTTCTTGGACTTCAACGAGAGCACTGCTTGATTCTGACCCGCCTGGAGCGAGGCATTGGTTGCGGGGTCGATCCACTGAACATCAACGGGATCGGCCTGAAGTGCCTCAAGTTTGGGAAGAAGTTGCTCCTCATAGGCTCGGCGGTTCTGCTCTGTGTCGATGCCGAGGATTCCGAGGCGAGTAGTCGCTGTGAAAAACCGAGTCTCTGAGAGTGCCGAGGCCAGCCCTGACAGGAGCGAGCCGTACTCGGGCAGATTCGGTTGCACAAAGTAGGGTGCGAGCTTCTCGGCCTCTTGTTGCTCAACTGGGTACAGGGTTTGGTCGATCATCACGGTGTTGAGCGCCGCATAACACGGCCGTGCCGTTGGCTGGAATTGGCCCAAAAGGACAACTGCAAACACCTTGTCGTCCTCTGCGAACTGTCGGCAAAGCTTCTCTTCAGAGGCAGCGCTATCAACTAGTGCGTCGTAGATCCGGAGCACTGGCACGAGGTTCCTGCCCCCGATTCCGCCTCGGGAGTTCACATCGGCCGCGAGGGCCTTGAGCTGGGCTTCGATGTCGCCCGTCGGTGCAGAGGTCAGCCCAAGAACGCTGTTGAGCTTCGTCTGGTCGACAAAGATGAAGCCGACACGGATTTCGGTAGCTGTCACTCCTTGGCCGGT
>DORQ01000181.1:11071-11301 GCA_003514205.1 Acidimicrobiaceae bacterium | reverse complement strand
GTTCCGTGGTCGCCCGGTTCGAACACCTCGGCAACTTCCGCTCGGGCCCAGCAGGCGCCGATCGGCATGCCATTTCCGAGGGCCTTGGCGATCGTCACCACATCGGGAACGATGCCGAATTCCTGAAACGCGAACCACGAGCCACATCGGCCAAGCCCGGTCTGGACTTCGTCGATCATCATGAGTATTCCGCGTTCATTGCACAGGGTGCGGATTGCGCCGAAGAACTC
>DORQ01000181.1:8527-10940 GCA_003514205.1 Acidimicrobiaceae bacterium | reverse complement strand
GGTGCGGATTGCGCCGAAGAACTCCTTTGTTGCCGGGTTGACTCCCCCTTCGCCTTGGACTGGTTCAAGGAGGATCGCCGCAACCGTTGGATCTACTGCGTTGCAGAAGGAATCAATGTCATTCCATGCGGCATGCCGAAAGCCTTCTGGCAGGGGCTGAAACGCCTCATGTTTCGTTGGTTGGCCCGTTGCGTGAAGGGTTGCAAGGGTTCGACCGTGAAAGCTTCCGAACGCACTCACCACCTGGAATCTGCCGTGCCCACCGAATTTTCGGGCGAGCTTGATCGCACACTCGTTTGCCTCGGCACCGGAATTCGTGAAGAACACTTGCCCCTGTTGCGCCGAGTCGGCCCCCATGACCAGTTGATGCAGGGTGGCTGCCAACGGCTCGCGGTGCTGATTGTCGAACAGGTTGGAGACGTGACACAGCGTTCGCGCCTGTTTCGCGGTCGCTGCTGCCACCACCGGATGAGCATGACCAAGCGAGGTGACCGCAAGGCCGCTCAGCATGTCGAGGTAACGGTGGCCGTCTTCGTCAGTCAGCCAGGATCCCTCGCCGCTCAGGAATTTGCGAGGCGGTTGCGGATAGGTCGACATGAGCGCGGAACTCGAGCTGGGCGAGCCGATGCGTGTCATCGAGTCACCATCGTTCCAACACCCTGATCGGTGAACAGCTCCTGCAGAAGAACATGAGGCCGACGACCATCAATCAGGTGAACCTCCGACACGCCATTGTCGATCGCTTCGATACACCCGTTGATCTTGGGGATCATCCCTCCAGTGACAACTCCACTCTCGATGAGCGCTGCAGCCTCAGCGACTGAGACCTGCGCGATCAGGGAAGCTTCGTCGTTCACATCAGTAAGCAGACCAGCAACGTCAGTCAGGAAGAGCAGCTTTGCCGCGCCGAGAGCCTCCGCTATCGCTGAGGCAACAGCATCTGCGTTGATGTTGTAGGCCTGACCTTCGGAGTCTGAGCCGACGGTGGCGATGACTGGGATGAGTTCCAAAGCGAGGAGACGCTGAACGATGTTTGGGTCAACTGAGGTGACATCGCCCACGAACCCCAGTTCAGGGTGCCGCGCTGCCGCCTCAATGAGCCCGGCGTCTTGGCCCGAGAGGCCAACTGCAACAGGCGCGTGAACGTTCAGCGCGGAGACAATCTCGCTGTTCACCTTCCCCATCAGCACCATCTGGACGATCTCGAGCGTCTCGGCATCGGTGACTCGATGACCATCGACGAACTCGGTGCTCTTGCCGATTTTCCGCAACCATTCACCAATCTGTGGCCCGCCACCATGGACTACCACCGGCTTGATTCCAACGGAGTGCATGAGCACCACGTCCTGAGCGAACTGCTCAAAGAGTTCCGGAGAGCTCATTGCATTGCCGCCGAATTTGATCACCATGATGGTGTTCGAGAACCGTTGGATATAGGGCAATGCTTGGAGGAGCACCTCAACCACGTCTGGCTGATCCACTACGCCTGCACTCGGCCCTGCAGTCGACAACTCAGTCGTTTGTTGGGCTTGCGGGGATTCGGCTCGCTTGGATTCGGCTCGCTGGGATTCATTCATGTCGTGTAGTCCGCGTTAATCCGCACGTAGCCATCAGTGAGGTCGCAGCCGTAGGCGGTGAATCGACCGTCGGCGATGTGCAGGTCAACCTCAATCAGTACGTGGCTGCCAGCCATATGAGCGCTCGCCGCAGCGAGGCCAGCGGAGTCAACTGGTGTCGGGTACATCTCCTGTCCCCCAATCCTGATCACTACTGAGTCCGCCTCGATGTCAGTCTCTTCATGACACTTGCCGACGGCCATCGCGATTCGACCCCAGTTGGGATCTGCGCCGTGTACTGCGGTTTTGACGAGTGGCGAATTCACGACGGACTTTGCAACTCGACGAGCTTGTGCGTCATCTCGAGCGCCCTCCACGGTGACTTCAATTACCTTGGAGGCCCCTTCACCATCTGCGGCGATCTGGAGCACAAGCTCAAGTGCCACTTCGTACAGGGCCTGTTCGAACTCTGCACGATCCACCTCGCCGCCGAGGCCGTTGGCAAGAATCATTGCCGAGTCACTGGTGGATGTATCAGTGTCGATTGACAACGCATTGAAGGTCCGATCCATCACCGATTTGAACACCTCGTCGAGGGCGGCTGGGGCTATCTCGGCGTCGGTATAGAAGTAGGTCAGCAACGTGGCCATGTTTGGTTCGATCATGCCGACGCCCTTGGCAATTCCCATAAGCGCAACCTGGCCTCTCGAACCGTTGAGCTGCCGGGAGGCGCATTTGGCATGGGTGTCGGTGGTCATGATGGCTGTCGCCACGGCCTCAAAGTCACACCCGAAGCGGTCCGGACTGGGTAAGCCAGCAAGACCCAGTTCGATCTTGTCCATCGGGTACCGGCGACC
>DORQ01000181.1:0-8201 GCA_003514205.1 Acidimicrobiaceae bacterium | reverse complement strand
TGTGTGTACACACCCGCAGCGCTTGCTGGAACTTCCGAATACACCACGGAGAAGTCAGGAGTGTCATCTTTGATGCCGAGGTTGGCCGTCAGGGTCTTGAAGCCCTGCGGGGTTCTCAGTGAACTCATGGAGTGAGCCCAACTACTGGGATACCGAGGGATTCGGGGAGACCCGACATCAGGTTGAGACACTGCAGTGCCTGGCCCGCTGTCCCCTTCACTAGGTTGTCAATCGCTGCGAGAACAATCACGGTGTTGGTTCGCTCATCGAAACGTGCAGTGATGTGGGCGGTATTGGATCCCTGAGTTGCTTTGGTGGAGGGAATTCGTTCTGACACCACCACGAACGACTCATCGGCATACGCATCAGCAAGCGTGCCGAGCAGGCTCTCAGTTGAGCACTCCCCCGCCGGTCGGGCATAGCAAGTTGCCAGGATCCCCCGACTCATTGGTGCGAGGTGTGGAGTGAACAAGATTGAGGCTCCCAGGTGTTCTTGCATCTCGGCAGTGTGCCGGTGATCGAGCAAGCCGTAGGCAGTGAAGTCCTCGTCGACGGTACAGAACGTGGTGTTTGGCTTTGGAGGTCGTCCAGCGCCAGACACCCCTGAGGCGGCATCGATAATGATTCCGGTGGGCTCAATTTTGCCTGCTCGCAGGAGCGGACTCAGCGCCAACAGAACTGCCGTTGGATAACAGCCTGGGGCGGCAACGCGGGTGGAGCTACGAATTTCCTCTCGGTACAACTCTGGCAATCCGTAGACGAACGTGCTCAGTAGTTCGGGCGCGGTGTGAGGTTGTTGGTACCACCGGTCATAGTCGGTGGGGTCGTTGAGCCGAAAGTCAGCAGCGAGATCAACCACCGCCACATCGGCCTGCACCAGCTGCGGAATCAACCCCTGGGAAGCACCGTGAGGGAGGCCAAGCACGACAGCATCTACGCCCTCCAACAAGGCCGTGTCGTAGGAGACGAACACCTCATGGGGGTATGCCGCAGCCAGCGATGGGTACAGGTCAGCAAGTGCGACACCAGCCTGGGAGTCGCCGGTGGCCCAGGCCAGGCTGAACTCGGGATGCCCAACGAGTAGCCGCAGTAGCTCCGATCCGGCAAAGCCCGATGCGCCGATCACTCCGATGTTCCAATGCATAGCTATGCACTATAGCGCATTTCTATGTGGCGAGGGCGCAATTGGCCGAAGCGGCCTCCGGCGCAGAGTGGGGAGTTACCGCAGCTCAGCGCCCATCGCCGAGGCTGCCCCAAGCAGCCGAGTCCGGACCTCCACTACCTCAGCATCAGTCAAGGTTCGATCTGGCGCCTGCAGCCGGAACCGGAACCCCAACCCCCGGAAACCCTCTGGCACACCCTGGCCCCGATAGACATCGAACAGCGCCGCGGCGACCACGAGTTCGCCCCCAGCCTCGCGAATCGAGGCCAACAGCTTGTCTGGTGCAACTGCTACCGGGGCGAGAAAGGCCAGATCGAGATCGGAGCTCGGGAACCGGCTCACTGGTGCCGCATGGCCCAGCTTCCTCGGGACCGTCAACAGACCATCTCCCCCATGCCATGGCTCCGGACCGCCGAGACAGAAGGAGAAGTAGCCGACTCGTTCGGTGACTCCGTGGGCCGAGGCATCTCCAGGATGCACCTCGCCAACAACTCCAACGGCGACTCCACGTGCGTAGATCACTGCGCTTCGACCCGGATGCAAACCACCAACAGGCTCAGACACGATTGTCACGTCGAGCACTCCGAGGCGAGAAGCCACAGCCTTCGCCATTCGGACTGCATCCGCAGCGTCCTTGGAACCCATCACGGCCCCAAGTTCTTCCCATTCATCGGGCAATCCACCTTCGGCGCCGCGAGCAAAACAATGGCCGAGCTCAAACACACTCAGCCCGGTGTTTCTGTGCGCCGCGTTCGTGCCCAGCGTCTTCAACAGTCCAGGAAGCAGCGAGGTGCGAAGTACCGACTCCTCAAAAACCAGCGGGTTGGCAACTACCACGGCATCTGCTCGGACGCCGCTGCGCTCCAGATCTTCTGGCGACAAGAACGGAATCGGAGCTGCTTCGGAGAAGCCTTGCGCAACCAACATGGATCGGAGACCCCGCTGGTCGAGCTGTCGAGCCGTCAGA
Source organism: Acidimicrobiaceae bacterium (assembly GCA_003514205.1). GTDB lineage: Bacteria > Actinomycetota > Acidimicrobiia > Acidimicrobiales > Microtrichaceae > UBA11034. The sequence goes on along the minus strand of DORQ01000181.1, from coordinate 6,072 downwards.
CCCCCGGCGCGAGGGGAGGTCGGAATCGACTTACCCAGGCGGTCGTAGCCGTAATGGCGCGCGATTTCCTCGATGAGATCAATCTCGAGAGTCACGTCGGGACGCCAGGACGGAACCGTGACTTGAATCTCGCCGGCTGGCGTGGACCCACACGCGAAGCCCAATGGCTCCAGAACGGCCAGTATCGAGGATCGGTCGATCTCAGTACCCAACACCGCGTGTACCCGTTCAGTGCGGAGCAGCACCGTCGCGGGCCACGGCGTCTCGCCAACGGCAACTACCTGACCTGGGTGCACCTGAGCACCCTGGTCTGCTAGCAGTTCACAGAAACGTAAGGCGGCAAGCTCTGCAACATCGGGATCCACGCCTCGTTCATATCGAGCAGAGGCCTCACTGCGAAGCCCGAGGCGTTTCGAGGCAGCACCGATGTCGGCTGGACGCCACCACGCCAACTCCAACAGGACCGAAGTGGTGGAGTCAGAAATCTCGGTGTCGGCTCCACCCATCACGCCAGCGATACCGACAGGCCGGTCGTTGCCATCCACCACTACCCCATCGGCGGAGCTCAGGACTCGCGTTTGTCCGTCGAGCGTGAGGATCTCCTCCCCGTCACGCGCCCGACGAACAGCAAGCGCTCCTCCGGGGCAGGTGTCGAGGTCGTAGGTGTGGTTTGGATGACCGAGTTCCAACATCACATAGTTGGAGGTATCGACCACAGCGCTAATCGGGCGCATCCCGCAGCGCTCCAATCGCTCCTGCATCCACCGAGGCGAAGATCCTGTGGGCACCTGAGACAACAATCTCGCTGTGAACCGGCCGCAGAGGGTCGAGTCGTGAATGTTAATGGAGAGCCGAGCCGGCGCAGATTCTCCTTCTTCGGTCACCACTGGTTCTGGATCTGCAAACGGAAGACCAAGGGCAGCGGCAATGTCGCGGGCCACGCCGCGATGCGAGAGGGCATCTGGACGGTTTGGCGTCAGGTCAAGGTCGTACAGCGCGTCTGGCTCGATCGCCAGTGCATCGGTCACCATGGAGCCCAGCACCGCGGTGGGGGGCAGGATCAGAATTCCGCTGTGATCGGAACCAAGCCCGAGCTCGCGTCCCGAACACAGCATTCCGTTGGACCATTCACCGCGCATTTTGCGCCTGGCGATCGCCATACCGTCGGGCATCGTGGAACCCAAGGTTGCCAAGGGAACGTGGTCCCCAACAGCCATGTTGAATGCGCCGCAGCAAATCTGCAGCGGCTGGCCGTCACCAACATCAACCTGGACCAGTTGGATTCGATCCGCGTCCGGATGAGGGCTGAGTTCAAGAACCTTCGCGACCACAATTCCATCAAGACCGTGCCCGAAGAGTTCGATCTCTTCACAGCACAACCCCAATGAACTCATGAGATCGCCAAGGGCAGCTGGATCTGAGCCCACCGGATGGGTATCCAACGCGGGGACAAACTCGCGCAGCCAAGAATGGAGAACCTTCATTGCACGCCCTTCTAGAACTGCGAAAGAAATCGGATGTCGTTGGTGACAAGCTCACGAATGTCACTCAGACCGTGACGCTGCGAAGCCATTCGATCAATGCCGAACCCAAAAGCGAACCCGCCCCACTCCTCGGGATCAAGCCCGCAAGCTGTCAACACATTCGGGTGCACCATTCCGCAGCCGCCCAGTTCAACCCAGTCACCTTGCGGTGTAGACATGTCGAACTCGGCTGAGGGCTCAGTGAATGGGAAAAAGGAGGGTCGAAGTCGTGTCGTTCGGTCTTCGCCAAAGAGCAGCTTCACAAAGGCCTCGATCGTGCCAGCGAGATTGGCAAAGGTGATGTTGCGATCGATCACGAGCCCTTCGATCTGGTTGAACACTGGCAGATGCGTTGCATCAGCGGTGTCACGGCGGAACGTTCGACCAGGTGCCACGACGTAGATCGGCGGCTTGTGGTTCATCATGGTTCGAACCTGCACCGGTGAGGTGTGGGTTCGCAACAGTATCGTTTCAGGTTCGCCAGCCTCGAGGTACAACGTGTCCCACATGGACCGAGCCGGATGCCCTTCGGGCATATTCAAGGCTTCGAAGTTGAACCAATCGGTTTCCACTTCGGGACCTTCGGCCACAGTGAATCCGAGGCCGACAAAGGCATCCTCAAGGAGTTCCCGGGTTTGCGTGATGAGGTGGTGATGTCCAGTGGGGAATTCCCCGACCACCTCAGCAAGATCCATCTGCTCCTCAGCAAGGCGGGCCTCCTGCTCCGCTGCAGCAAGTTCGGACTTTCGGACAGCGATCAATTCCTCAAGCTGCGCCTTGGTGGCATTGAGCGCTTGGCCCAGTGTCTTGCGGTCCTCGGGGGTTGCGTCCTTCAACTGCGCCTTCATCGCAGCGAGTTTGGAGCCCTTTCCAAGCAATTCGGTGTCGAGTTGGGTGACCGCGGCTTGGGTCTGCGCCTGCGCAATCATCTGGGCTGCTTCGGAGGCGAGATCTACCAGGGCATCGATCGGCGAATTTGTCATGATGGTTCCATTGTTGCAAACAGGTCATACCAAACGGGAATCACAAACACTCCTTTCACCGACTGCGTGCCAGCCGCTGCCGTTGGGCCTCAAAACACAGCACCGTGGCTGCCATCGCAACGTTCAGCGACTCCGTCGGGCCTTGCATCGTAATACTCACTGTCGAGTCACACTGGGCAATTACCAGTGGGTCGAGCCCATGCGCTTCATTACCCATCACCAGACAGGCCACGTCAGCCAGGTGTGTTTCAGTGTGGCTTGGGCCACCATGGGCCACTGTCGCTAGCAACTTCAGCCCGTTTTCCTGCGCTGTCTGGGCGACAAGTTCCAGCGGAACCTCGGCGGCAACTGGTACTCGAAACAACGACCCGGCCGCCGCACGCACGAGCTTGGGGTTGTAGAGATCTACCGAACGCGGCGTGAGAATGACCCCGGCACAGCCACTCGCCTCGGCCGCCCGCAGTATGGTTCCCACATTGCCAGGGTCAGCAAGCTCACACAGCACGAGGACGGGTCGGGCGCTGTCGATTGCCCCAAGCAGAACCTCATCACAGGAAACCAGGTGTTGTTCGGCAATCGCACACATCGGCTGGGGTGTCACGGTGGACAGCACTGACTCAAGCACTCCCGAGGACACGAGCTGGGGCTCGGGCAACTGATCGAACTCGACGAGCTCATTGACTTCGGGTCCAACGGCGAATTGCTCATCGCAGAACACTGCCTCAATCAGCACCCCAGCCCGTGCCGCTTCGGCCACCAATACCGGCCCTTCGATGACGAACCTGCCTGACTCAGAACGCGCACTACGACGCCCAACCAGGCGCCGTAGTGCTTTGATCTGATGATGTTGGGCCGCTAGTGGGCGCAGGTGGCTCACGCGTGAGCGGGTGCGCTCTCCAAGGCCTCTGCTGCGGCCTTGACCAAGGCCCCAAACGCATCGGCATCAGTCACTGCGATATCGGCAAGGGACTTACGATCGATTTCGATACCTGCAAGGTTGAGCCCGTTGATAAAGCGGCTGTAGCTCATGCCGTGGAGCCTGCATGCAGCATTAATGCGCTGAATCCAGAGCTTTCGCATTTCGCCCTTGCGTGCCCGGCGATCGCGGTAGCTGTATTGGAGCGCGTGCATGACGGACTCGTTGGCCGCACGGAAGGTGCGGCTCCTGTTTCCGTAGTGGCCCTTTGCTCGATTGAGTACTGCCTTGTGCTTCTTCTTGGCGTGAACGCCACCCTTCACACGTGCCATGTGAATTCCTTTCGAATCGTTGTATCAGGACCGAGTTGGCGCATGCGCTGCGCCAACTCGGCATCGGTAGATATCCGGTTGGCGCTAGATGCCCAATTGACGGCGAACACGATTGCGGTCCCCGCCAGTCACTTCGACATCACCTGCGAGGCGCCGAGTGCGCTTGGAAGGCTTCTTCTCAAGGATGTGAGCACGGTTCGCCTGGCGTCGAAGAATCTTGCCCGAGCCAGTGATTTTGTAGCGCTTCTTTGCACCGCGGTGCGTTTTCATCTTGGGCATGTTGTTATGTCTCCTCGGTTGGTGCGCTTGCCGCTGCCACCAACTCGGCCTCGTCGGTCGTTGTGTCCTCAACTGCGACATCAGTTACCGGAGTTTCGGGGATGTCATTATCCGAAACTGCATTCTCCGAAACTGCTGCGTCAGGTGTTTCGTTGGGGGTTTCTTCTTCAGTTGATTCGCCCAAAGCAGCCTGAGCTGCCTCGTTTGCCTCTGCTGCAGCCCGTTTGGTTGCCGCAGCCTGTGCTTTCTTATCTGGTCCAAGCACCATTGTCATGTTTCGACCATCTTGCTTCGGCATGATTTCAACCTTGCCGACATCCACAACCATCTCGGCGACACGATCCAAAATCTTGCGTCCGAGTTCGGGGTGTTGCATTTCCCGACCTCTAAACATGATCGTGATCTTCACCTTGTGGCCTTCGCCAAGAAACTGGGCCACCTTTCGAGTCTTGGTGTCAAAGTCGCCGCCGCCGATTTTGGGACGGTATTTCATCTCTTTGACCACAATATTGGTGGCCTTCTTTCGAGATTCTTTGGCACGCTGTTGCGCCTCGAACTTGTACTTGCCGTAATCCATGATTCGACAGACTGGCGGTGAAGCCATGTCTGCTACCTCGACGAGATCAAGTTCAGCGGCCCGAGCGATATTCAGCGCTTCAGACAATGACTTAATCCCGAGTTGACTTCCGTCTTGACCGATGAGGCGCACCTCACGTGCACGTATGCGGTCGTTGATCCGAGGCTCATCGGATGGTGGCGGAGCTATGGCCGATCACTGCTCAATGGCATTTCCCTTCATAGTGTGATGTGGACATTTGATGGCCCGGGCCTTTGTGACATCGCCAGGCGAAATTCCTGTCGAAAACCAAAAAGGGATGCCGGAATGCCGACATCCGCCATCAGCTGCACCGATAGGAGCAGCTGAGGAATTTATCGACACTGACGCACGGTCGTGGGCAACGCAATTGCTTGCGGTGAGCCCTCAGTGGTGGCCAGGTGGGAGCGATCCGAAGGACCGCACCACTTTCCATTCAATTGTCAGCGCTAGAGTACCAGCACCGACCACCCAAAGGACAGTTCTCGTGAGTCTCTGGACCCCCGACGGCGAACGACCAGTCGCCCGCCCCAGCCAATCCGACCATGCAGCGGCCAATTCTGGCGCGTCTCCGGAGCTTCGAGCTGCGTTGGCTGAAGCCGGAATCGACTTCGATTCACTCAGCCCCGAGCAGCAGGCCGAAGCAGCACAGATGCTGACTGAGATGTCGCGAGTTCGCCAAGAAATGCTGTCGGTTCCAGCGACCGACATTATTGCGAATCATCTCATGGGCTTCTATGAGTTGGCCGCAATCCATCTCGGCGAGAACCCGCCGAACTTTGGTGAAGCAACGATTGCTATCGAAGCGCTTCGAGCTGTTTTGGATCGGCTGGGCGAGAAGTTCGGCGAGCATCACGCCGTCTTGGCCCAGGCCCTCACCCAGCTGCAGATGACCTTCGTGCAGCTCAAGGAGCAAATAGCCGAACACGTCGAACCAACCGAATAAAGATCGGTCAATGAACGGGATGGCCTGCGCCGCTGCTGGTCACGCTTCTTGTTCGATGCTACGGTCCGGGAATGAATAAGTTTCAATCGGCTCTCATTGCTGCTGCCCTCGTGTGTGGAACTGCAGGCTCCTGTGAGCCTCCTGCCGCAACAGTTCCGATTCCCCCCATCGGGGTCGAGGACCCGTCGATCTCCCTTCTCGTCCGAGCAACCGCAGCCCAGGATCAACTGGCCCAGTTCGATACCGGGTTCGGGCTCTTCACCTCAGCCATGTCCACCGCTACCACGACTGACATGCAACCGTCGGCTTACCTCGATCTGGCGCACTCAGTTGCACGGCAGGGCGATTTCTCCGCCGCAGCAGCCTGGCGATTTCAGACCACCTCAGATCCAGCGGATCAGGCGCTCATTTCGCGTACCTTCGAAGGACTGCATGCTGCATCGGTTGTTGCTGCAACCTCACCGGCAGTTGCGCCAGGCCAGCAAGGTCGCCGCACCG
>DORQ01000268.1:4235-5858 GCA_003514205.1 Acidimicrobiaceae bacterium | reverse complement strand
GGCGCCGACGGCGAACACGCCTACAACTTCTCAGCACAGCAGATTTCCTAATCTTCTGAACTGACCTAGCAGTATCAAAGGGCTCCGGGCATATGCCCGGAGCCCTTTGGGTTTTCACCTACTTTTCAAACAAGTTACCCACCGGTAACATGGGCTCATGTCTGAGTATCGAGCACCAATCAAAGATGCCCTTTTCACGCTTCGCCATATCGGCGAGATCGACGAACTTTCGAAAACCGAGCGCTACGCACACGCCGATTTCGAGACCGTGAGCTCGGTACTTGCAGAGCACGGCCGATTTATGCAGGAAGTGTTTGGGCCGCAAAGCCGGCCCGGCGATGTCGAGGGTCTCAAGTGGGACAACGGCAACGTCACAACGCCTGCCGGATTCAAACCCGCCTATGACAAGTTCGTTGCTGCCGGCTGGCAAGGCCTCAACGCGGAGGAAGCCTACGGCGGAGCTGGCTTCCCTGAGGCGGTCTTCACTATTGCCCTGGAATTCATGACGGCTTCCAACGCCGCGTTGACGATGTGCCCGGGCCTGACAACTGGCGCCATCGAGTGCATCCAACACTGGGGCAGCGAGGAGCAAAAGGAGATCTACCTCCGTCGGATGATCGCTGGCGAGTGGACTGGGACCATGAATCTCACTGAGCCTCAGGCAGGTTCTGATGTGGGACTCTGCACCACCAAAGCCGAACCGCAGCCCGACGGCACCTACAAGATCTCTGGCACCAAGATTTTCATCAGCTTCGGAGAGCACGACCTCGCCGAGAACATCATCCATCTCGTGCTCGCACGAATGCCAGGAGCACCAGCGGGCACGCGAGGAATCTCCCTGTTCATCGTCCCGAAGTTCCTGGTGAACGCCGATGGAACGCTTGGCGATCGAAATGACGTCAACTGCGTCTCTATCGAACACAAAATGGGTATCCACTCTTCGCCAACTGCCGTCATGAGCTACGGAGACAACGGCGGCGCAATCGGCTACCTCATCGGCGAAGAAAACCAGGGCCTCAAAGCCATGTTCACCATGATGAACAGCGCCCGACTCGCAGTCGGAGTTCAAGGCGTTGGTATCGGCGACGCTGCTTACCAGAAGGCGTTGGCGTATGCCCAAGAACGTCGGCAAGGTCGAGAGGTTGGCGGCGAGTCCAAAGAGGCTGCTCCGATCATTGTCCATCCTGACGTCCGCAGAATGCTGATGACCATGCGCTGTCAGATCGAGGCGATGCGCGCACTCATTTGTTACAACGCTGCCGCTATTGATTTCTCTCGGGCCCATGGCGACTCAGCCGAGAAGGAGCAGTGGAGCGAGATTGCAGAGTTGCTGACTCCAGTGACCAAGGCGTGGTGCACCGACGTTGGAATGGAAGTCACGAACACCGCAATCCAGGTCTTTGGTGGAATGGGCTTCATCGAGGAGTCCGGCGTCAGCCAGCACATGCGCGACATGCGCATCGCACCCATCTATGAGGGGACCAACGGCATCCAGGCGATGGATCTGGTCGGGCGGAAACTCCCCATGCGAATGGGTGGGGTTGTCAACGACCATCTCGAGCGGATGCGGGCTACGGCCACCAAGCTCGTCGAACTAGGTGGCGACCTGGCCATCATTGGTGC
>DORQ01000268.1:0-4031 GCA_003514205.1 Acidimicrobiaceae bacterium | reverse complement strand
CCACGAACTGGATCTTCCAGAATGGCTTGGGAAACCCCAAGACTGCGCTCGCTGGAGCAACTCCGTACCTCCGCATCTTCGGAATTGTCACAGGGGGGTGGTTCAGCGCCCGTCTCGCCGAAGCAGCGCAAGGCGAACTCGACCTCGGCAGTTCCGACACCGGGTATCTCAACGCGAAGATCGCGAACGCGAAGTTCTTCGCTGAGCAGATCATCCCCCAGGCCGCAGGACTTGTTGCATCGGTGACCGCCGGGTTTGAGACGCTGTACGCAATCGACCCAGAACACCTTGCCAGCGTCTAGACCTCAACTCTTCCAGCGCGGCGTGGCGGTTCTAGCTCGACGACCCACTAGCCTTGCCGTACATGCTTGACCACGTATTCACTGACGCCATTGGGGCCCTTCGCCAGGCCTTGGAAAGTGCACTCTTGGAGCGCCAAGCATTCGAGGAGCGCTTCCAGACCGACGTTCTTCTCGGCGATCTGACCTGGGAGACCTCCTATTCGCTCCCCGGAGAAGGCGATCCGCCCAGGATTCGGTGCGACCTGACCTTGGAGTGGCCAACCTGGTCGCAATCTAGCTATCGCTCCTGGTACATCGAGGAGGAGTTCGTCGACCCACCACAGATTGAAATCGAGGTCGTCATACGAATCCAGCGCCTCACGGAAGCACCGGACCCAACAACGGTGCTGGCAGCGCTACCGCTGGAGAGCCCTCCGATCGGAACCGAGCACCTCCGACGCGGCGGACCGACCCTCGAGGCTGCTTACGAGGAAGAACTGTCAAGCGTGGAACACGCGATTGAAGTGTCCTATGAGGGATCCTACGAACTCGCAGAGTCCACCCTTGCGGATGGCTCGATTCTCGACGACCACTTCTCCGCAATGGGCGGGTGGATCAGCTCAACACTGGTTCGACTCGGAGACCTTCAAATGACCTTTGTTCCTCCTGACGGAGACCCGAAGAACTAATTGCACCTCCAAGAACTCAGCGCATCCTTGGTGCAGTTAGCTGGGCTGGCGCGCTGGCAACCCTTCGAAGACAGGTTCGCGCCCCTCTGCTTTGGCAGCAAAGCACTCCATCATGTCGCCTGGCTGGAACATGCCTGACTGCCATGCCGCCATCTGGCGAAGACTGTCTGTGACCGAGTGATCGCGCGCATAGGTCATTGCCTCCTTGGTCCCCCAAATTGCGAGCGGAGATTTGGCTGCAATAGTTCTGGCAATCTCAAGCACCCCATCCACGAGCGCTTCGTGATTCTCAAACACGTGGTTGACCAGCCCGACCTCAAGGGCTCGGCCGGCAGGCATTCGCTCACCCGTATAGGCAAGCTGGCGGGCCACTCCATCAGGAATGATTTTCGGCAGTCGTTGCAGTGTCCCAACGTCTGCGGTCATCCCAATGTTGATTTCCTGAACGCAGAAGAACGCATCTGCGGAGGCGTATCTCATGTCGGCGGCGCAGACCATATCGACCGCACCTCCGATGCAACCGCCCTGCACTGCAGCAAGCACTGGCACTCGTGCCTTTTCCAGCGACGTAAAGCTGTCCTGCAGTTGCAGGACCAGCTGGAAAAGGCTGGCACGTTGGCGGCCTTGCTCGGTCACGCCTGAACCACCAAGGAGCCCACCGTCGCCGGAGAACACCGAGAGATCCATACCGGCGGAGAAGTGCTTTCCGGTAGAACTGATCACCATCGCTCGAACTGTGCCCGACTCATCGAGGCTACGAATGAGTTCGGGAAGCTCAAACCAGAACTCCTCAATCATCGTGTTCAATTCATCTGGCCGACATAGCTGGATGTGGGCCACACCTGACTCGACAGAAACCTCAAAACACTTCGTCATCGGTGACCTCCACCGCGGCTCGTTGAGATGCCGGAGAACGGCACTCCTCTGAGGGTGAACCTTAGTGGCGCTTCAATCAAGGGCTCGACCCGAGGCTCCGATCATCTCCGATAACCTGACGGTTCAGTTCGCTGCAAGGAGTCTTGTGCAATCCAACAATCCATTCCGGCTCCCGAGAAGCGTCGTACCAACGAGATACCAACTCGCCATCACCACCGATCTTGAGGCCGAGACCTTCACTGGCACGGTTGTCGTTGATCTCGAAGTAACTGAACCAGTTCGAGAACTGATCTGCAATGCAATCGACCTCTCGATCCATGAAGCCGTTGTTCGCGTCGGGGAGCAGCGCTATCCCCTCTCAACGGAATATGTGCACGCCGAAGAACGAGTGCGGTTTGTGGCAGAGGTTGAACTACCGCCAGGTCAGGCGGTACTTGAGGTTCGATACTCCGGCGAGTGCAATCAGAAACTTGTCGGTTACTACGCAGCGAACTACACCGACAATGGTGAAGACAAGCGTCTCGGAGTCACACAGTTCGAGGCGCCCCACGCGCGGCGAGCGTTCCCGTGCTGGGACGAACCGGATTTCAAAGCCGTGTTCGACGTCGAACTTACCTGCGCGTCAGGCATCATTGCTGTGTCCAACAGCCCCGAACGAATGCGGCGAGACAACGCAGACGGCACCGTGACCTTCTCATTCGAGCCGACCATGCTGATGTCGACCTACCTAGTTGCGTGGGTCATCGGCGAGCTGGAACTGAGCGAACCGTCCGCCTCAGGACAGACCCCCATACGTGTCGCCGCGCGCCCTGGCCAGGGCCACCTGACTGCCTTTGCGCTGCACTGCGCGACCCATGCGCTGCAATGGTTTGAGGAGTACTACGGAATCCCCTATCCCGCAGCCAAACTTGACCTCGTCGCGGTACCGGATTTCGCGTTCGGGGCGATGGAGAATCTCGGCTGCGTCACCTTCCGCGAGAACCTTCTGCTTGTTGATCCCGAATCGGCCAGCCGGACCGAGCTCGAACGAGTGGCGACCGTCATCGAACACGAGATCGCCCATATGTGGTTCGGAGACTTGGTGACCATGGCGTGGTGGAATGGCATCTGGCTCAACGAAGCGTTTGCCACCTTCATGGAACTGAGCTGCGCAGACGCCTATCGACCTGATTGGGAGATGTGGACGAGCTTCGGGCTGCTCCGAACGCAAGCGTTCGAGACTGATGCGCTTGCCGCGACCCGGCCGATCGAATACCGAGTCGATACCCCAGACGATGCGGAGGCAATGTTCGACATCCTCACCTACGAGAAGGGCGCGTCGGTTCTCCGCATGTTCGAACAGTGGGCTGGCCCCGAGCGGTTTCGATCTGGAATTGGTGCCTATCTGCGAGCACACTCCTACTCCAACACCGAGACCGCCGATCTCTGGACCTCGCTGTCGGAGGCAACCAACACCGATGTCGTCGCAATCATGGACTCTTGGATCAATCAGGGCGGCCACCCGCTGATCACCGCGTCGCCGACGCCTCACGGAGTCTTACTGCATCAAACCCGATTCCGGAACCTGAACGGCAGTGCTCCAGATGCCACCTGGCAGGTTCCAATCCGAATCCGAGCGGAGGTCGATGGAACCACGGTCCGTCGTTCAGTGTTGCATTCGGGAGAGCCTCTCGCTGTGGACCTCGGCGGCACGCCCACTCAGGTGACGATCAACGAGGAGGCAAGCGGCTTCTATCGATCGGAGTATCAGTCTCCGTGGGCTACCTCAGTGCTCACCACTGCCCCAGAGTCCTCGCCGGCTGAACAGATCGGAATTCTCGACGACCTCTGGGCGCTGTTCAGTGCCGGGAGGTCGTCAATTGAGCCATTAGCTGTGCTTCTCAGAGGACTGCTTACAGCGGAGGCCTCACCCTTAGTATGGCGGCGAGCTTCAGGAATCCTCGGACAGCTCGTGGCCTTGACCCCCATCGATCACGTTGGGCTTCAACACTATTGGCGAGACCTCGCCCAAGAGCTCGCCGTTCCAACCTGGAAGACATTGGAACCAACTTCTGAGCCATCTCATGCCCAGCAGGAGGTGCGCGCACTCAGTATCGCCCTCGCTGGAACGGTGGGCGCATATGGCCCGGCGCGCCAGGAGGCAGCGCGGCTGTTCGCGTTGCAGACCACCTCAGCACGCCACTCG
>DORQ01000192.1:21338-21617 GCA_003514205.1 Acidimicrobiaceae bacterium | reverse complement strand
CCCTGCTCAGACCACCTCGTACCCGCCTCCACCTCCGCCGCCAGCCGGAGGCGCGACCTTCTGAGATCTGTTGTCTCGGGGCCCACGGTGGTCGGTGAGACCATGGGGAGGGCACACCGAAGCACTGAGGGAAGTCGGGGAGTCCTCCCCATTGAGTTCTACTCATTGGTTGCATAGACTGAAGGCTCTGTGCCGCGGAGGTTGAGCGCGGCGCCACGAAGGGGATGTAGATGGGGGGCTCTGTGCTCGATGTGAGGTTGCGGCGATGGAGTTCCCTCT
>DORQ01000192.1:8273-21204 GCA_003514205.1 Acidimicrobiaceae bacterium | reverse complement strand
CAGGGTTGCCACAGCCGGGGTGGTCCTGACGCTAGTTCTGGCTCCGCCTTCAAACGCGCAACCGACTTCAGGCGTCGAAGCCAACCAGACGTTCTGCGGCGGAGATGCTGGCGGATGCCTCCTTCCCTTTCCATCGAGTGACTACCTGCAGGCCGATCCAACCAGCGCAACTGGAGTTCGGGTGGTGATCCCGCCGGGAGCTATACCCTCTCAGCTCACGGATCAGCTCGGCGCTGGAGGAACCTTCAAGGACGCGTTCGATGGTGCAGATGGTTTCTCTCCGTTGGCACCCATTGTCTTTCAGGTGCCAGGAGACATTGACCCAGCCTCGGTCCCTGCTGACGGAGGCGACCTGATTGGGGTCTGGAATTCTCAGACTGGCCAACGAGCGGAGATCCGCGCCGAGCTCTCTCCCTTTTCAAACAACCCCGACGGATCGCGCAACATCATCTTGGTGTGGCCGCGAACAGCGTTCGAGTTTGGTGGCCACTATTTCGCGGCAATTCGGCCTGGCCTGAAGACTCGATCCGGGGAAACCGTGGTTGGCAATGCACGACGGTCCGCGCTGGGACTGGGAGGGCCTTCCCGAACATCGAGAGTTGAGGCGCTAGGTGCGGGTGGGTTAGCCGGGAGGGCACTGGAACTGCGGTTGCTGCGGTTGTCCTTTGCACTCGAACCTGAAGGGCCCGTGTCCCAGTACGTAACAGCGACCTCCTTCGTGGTTCGAACTGAGGAGAATGCCGTTGGCCAGACCCTGCAGTTGGCACAGGCGGTGAGAGCCGCCGATCATCCTGTGCGCGGCCTCCAAGTGCTCCCGTCCTTCATACCTGGCGCAACCACTGTGACTGGGCAGTTGCTCACGACCGACTTTCGAGACTCCCGCGGCGCCATCCCCCGCGATGTTGCGCTCCAAGGCAAACCCAAGTGGGTCGACTTCCTTCTGACGGTGCCCGAACGCTCGGCGGGCGCAGATGGTGCCCCGGTGGTGATCTATGGGCATGGCATCACGATCAACAAGGAGACGCAGCTTCTCCTAGCCGGCCAGAACGCTCGTCGGGGGCTCGCCACCGTGAGTATTGACATTCCGAACCATGGGTCGCGGGCCTACGAGGACGGGTTCGTCCTCGACCATGCCAATCCCGCTGGTCTCGGTAGGTTGGCCTCGATGGTGGTTCAGGGCCCCCTGGACAACCTCTCGTTGCTGCTCGCACTCAAGACCCACCTGGCCACTGTGGACCTCCTACCCTCGAATCCTTTCACCCCGGGGGTTGGCGATGGTGTTGCCGATCTGGACACAACGCACGTCTTCTACCAGGGCACCTCCATGGGGGGCGTCCTTGGCCTGACGTTTCTAGCGATTGCGCCTGAGGTCGATGGCGGTTTCCTTCAAGTGGGTGGCGCAGGAATCCTCGACATCATCTTTCACTCGGCTTTGTGGGATCTCTCCTTCAAGAACGTGGTGCCATATCCAGCGACGTATGCGGAGGCATCTGTCCTGACCTCCGGTGCACAAACGCTGCTCGACCGCGGAGACGCTGCCCTGCTGCTGCCAAGACTGCGTGCATCCGGCACGCCGGTGTATCTGGTGTACGCACTTGATGATGGAATAGTTGGAAACGCCAGTTCGGAACGGATGATCCAAATGTTGGGCCTCCCGCTTGCTGGGCAAGAACTGCGTCCGCTATCTCGAGGAGTCAGTTCCTCTCGGATTCCAGTTGCTCCGAACACTGGCTGGGGTGCCGAGCAGATTCCCACAGGCTCGCTCTCAGGGAATTGGCTCGCCCCGCTGCTCACCCACACGAGCTTTGTCGACCCCGTGCCGTCAGCTTCGGTGGAGCGTTGGCTCGATGATTTCGTGGTGCCGACTGCGAGCGGGCAACTTCGCCGCTGAAATAGAAGGGCCAAAGCTGCTGTTGCATCAGGAGACGGATTCCCGTCAGCCAGCGCGGCTTGGTACCCTGCCCTCGGTCCTTCTCCGTGGCCGCTTGAATGAGGAACGCTCCATGTCCATGAACAGTCCCGCAGTTACCAGCCCATTTGCTACCGACCAGGTACCCGTGCTGGAACTCACAGAGTCAGCACTGGTGACGGTGCTCGAGATCCGTGGCGCTGAGCCAGAGCCCGAACTCCTTGGACTGCGGGTGGAGATCACTGGATCTTCGGGGTCCGAGTATGTCTATGACTTGAGTTTCGATGAGTTGTCCGAGGCCGCCGCCGATGATCTCATTATCGACGGGGTCGTACAGGTGATCATCCCGGCGAAGACCGTTGATCGTTTGCGGGGCTCGGTGCTAGACCTACCCCGCAATGCTGCACAGGGCGGACTTGTCATTCGGAATCCGAATCGCCCCAACCCACTCGCCGGAGTGGAGTTGCGCTTGGAAGGCAGCGTGGCCGAGCGGGTGGAACAGCTACTTGTGGGTGTGGTGAATCCATCGTTGGAGGCCCATGGTGGCTTCGCGACCTTGGTGGGTGTGGATGAGGAGAACAACGTCTACATCACCATGGGTGGCGGTTGCCAGGGCTGCTCAATGAGCCGACTGACGCTCACCGAAGGTATCCAGCGCAGTATCAAGGATGCCATCGAGGAAGTGGATCAAGTCATTGATGCCACCGATCACAGCGCCGGAGAGAATCCGTTCTACACGGCGTAGCCCTTTGGTTGGAGCGCGCACCGACCATTCCTACTCGACGATGCCAGACATTGAGGTTGAGCTGTCCGTGGGTGTTTGTCGTGTTTTCGCTGGTTTGTGAAGCGAGGTTCGGAGCTTCCCCAGGGGCAGGTCCACGAAGTGGTACACGACAAGGGCGACAGCCAGGGAAATCACCATTGCCAGGGTGCCGATGATCAACGGGTGAGCCTCGGGGAGCTTGAGAACGAGTTGCTCGATCACGATGTGATGCACGAGGTAGAGCGAGTAACTCAGCCTTCCCAACCATACAGCTGCCCAGGAATTCAGTAGCCGGAACGGACCAAACTCGGGCCAGCGAACGGCACCGACGAACAGTGGCACCAAGGCGAGGCCCTGGAGGTCGTAGCGGAATGTCTCCCGGAAGAACTCGGACCGGAAGCTCAACGACAACACCATCAGGATGGCTCCGATTGGAAGCCCAATCCATAACCAGTTCCGCCGCTCGGAAGATGTTGCCTCCGCCATGTCCTCAGCGGGGTTGTGCCAAAGCGCTAGTACACACCCCCAGAGAATCGACCCGAATCGGGTGTCGGTGGCGGTGTATGTGCGCACTGTCAGCGCCCCGTGTTGTTGGAGCCAGATCCGCCAGCAGAGCCCAACGGCGATCGCGAGGAGGAGAACCGCTGCTTGGGAGTGTCTGGTCAGCTTGGAGCGACTGAGCCCAGCGAAGACAAGCGGGAAGATCAGGTAGTAGTGCTCCTCGACAGCAAGGGACCACAACACGCTGCTCCCCGGAACAATGCCTCCGTCGGAGCCATTGATAATCGCGAAGTAGTTGGTGAACTGCAATGCTTGGGCGAGAACCGCTTTCAGTTCAATCGGAGAATTGATGATGCCGACGACGGCGAGCAGCGTTGCGCCTCCAACGATGAGGTACAAGGGAGGCAGAATCCGCAGTACTCGTCGGAGGTAGAACTGGGGAAGAGAGATCGCGCCGTTCTTGGCGAGTTCACGGCGGAGCAATGTCGTGATGAGATACCCGCTCAGAAAAAAGAACACCGTGACCCCGAGGCCACCAGGAACGATGTTGTCGTAGCCGAGATGGGCAACGAAGACGATGAGAATGCTGACGGCCCTGATTCCGTCCAAGGACGGAATCGCGCCTGAGGATTTCGCGTCACTCACTGGCGGCAGAAATCAGTCGAGCGTTCAGCGGTTGGCGGCGCTGTGTTGCCAGGCCTGGATCTCTGAGACGATTCCGTGAGCGTCAAGGCCGAGATCGCGGAGCAGCTGATCCGGCTTGTTGTGATGCAGAAACGCAGAAGGAACCCCCAGCACTCGAACTGAGGGTCCGCCGACTGGTGCAAGATCTCTCAGGGAGTCGGCAATGGCCGAGCCAATGCCTCCGTCGCGCAAGCCGTCCTCGATGCACACGACCAGCTTGTGGCGGGCCGCATCGGCAAGCATCTCGCTATCGAGCGGCTTGACGACTCGGGGATCCCACACAGTGATCGAAAAGGACTCGCTCAGGATGTCCGCAGCCTCTTCGGCCGCCGCCAACATCTTGCCAACTCCGATGATGCAAATCTCGTCGCCGGACTGCACCAGTCGGGCGTGGAGACCCGAACCGCAATCCCCTGGTTTGGCAGCAGGAGGCATGGTTTTGGGGAATCGGATCGCTGTTGGACAGGTGGTGCACTCAAGGGCATCGTGCAGCATTTGGCCGACCTCGGCATAGGAGGACGGTGCCAGGACCACCATGTCGGGGACCTTGGTGAGCAGCACCATGTCGAGGACTCCATGGTGTGATGCCCCATCATCTCCGGTGATTCCGGCGCGGTCGAGTACGAAAACGACTGGCTGCGAATGGAGCCCAACGTCGAGGTTGACCTGATCGAACGCCCGACTCAGAAACGTGCTGTACACCGCGAACACGGGCCGAAGGCCTCCCATGGCCATACCTGCGGCGGCGGTCACTGCGTGTTGTTCAGCGATACCGACATCGATGAGCCGGCCCGGGAACCGCTCGCCGAATGGCAAGAGGCCAGTGGAGTCGGGCATTGCTGCGGTGATCGCCACGAGTTCGGGGTGTCGCTCTCCTTCGGCCACGATCGCTTCCGAGAATGCGGCCGTGTAGCTTCCGTCCTTCAGCTCAGATGTGTCGTGCATTGCTTTGACTTCATCGTTCTCAGCCGGGGCGTAGCCTCGCCCTTTTTGGGTGATGACGTGTACGACGACTGGTCCGTCGATTTCCGCTGCGTTTCCTAAGGCCTTCTCCAGCCCGGCAATGTCGTGGCCGTCATAGGGTCCGATGTACTTGATTCCGAGGTTCTCGAAAAACGCTGGTGGTTCTAGGGCTTCTCGTACAGCTGCCTTAGCGGCTTCCAAGCCCCGTTCGATGTAGCTCCCGACCTTGGGAAGGTCTCCCAGAGTTTTCTCAACGCGCGCCTGTTGGCGACGGTAGGTGGGGTTCGAGCGCAACCGTGAGAGGCTCTCGCCGAGACGAGACACAGTCGGCGCGTAGCTGCGGCCATTGTCATTGAGGACGATGATGACGTTTCGTCCGGAGTGGCCAAGGTTGTTCAAGCCCTCATAGGCCATGCCGCCAGTCATGGAACCATCACCGATCACGGCGATGATTCGCCGTTTGGGGTCACCGAGGAGATGCTGGGCGGTGGCGAGGCCATGCGCATAGGACAAGACGGTGGATGCGTGTGAGTTTTCGATCCAATCGTGTGGCGATTCGCTTCGGCTCGGATACCCAGAGATTCCCCCTGGCTGACGTAAGGAGGCGAAGGAGTCGCGCCGGCCAGTCAGGAGCTTGTGGACGTATGCCTGATGGCCGGTGTCCCACAAGATGATGTCGTTTGGGGAGTCGAACGCCCGGTGAAGAGCGATCGTGAGTTCAACGGCTCCGAGGTTTGAACCTAAATGCCCTCCGACCTCGGTGACGACGTCGACGATGCACTCTCGGATTTCCGCAGAGAGTTCAACAAGGGACGCATTGTCGAGTCTGCGGAGGTCTGCGGGGCCTGAGATGTTGTCCAACAACATGGTTTTGCGACACCTCCAGAGGGGTCTGTTCTTCCAATCTATTGGCTGTGAGCCAGGTGTGCGACATGAGAGTGTGTGAGTGTTGTCAAGATTTGCCAATCCCGGCCTCGTCGCGCCGGCCGCCGCCCAAAAGGAACGATGGCGCGCCGAGAGCGCTCACCGCAACGGTCGCAAGGTACACGCTGAGGCCGAAGCTGATCGCAGGAGCGCGAGACACCCCAACGCCGCCGAACAAGACAACGAACGCAGCCTCGCGAACCCCAACCCCTCCGAGCCCGATTGGCAAGTTCTGAGCGATTGCGGCTGCGGGGAAGAAGGCCAACACTGCACCCAACTCCAGTGAGGACAATCCAATGGCTCGACCGAGCGCCCAGACGCCGAGGCATTGGGTTGCTTGGAAACTCAGACCGGTGAGGAGGAGTCTCGGAAGGACTTGTGGCCGGGCTCGGAGTGCTCGCAGGCCGAGGCCAACCCCTGAGAGCGCCTCTCGAAGCGCATTGGCGGGTGCAGTCCGATCTTTGGGGGCTCGTGTTGCGACAAGAAACACGATGATGAGGGCCAGCAGTGTGGAACATCCAACTGCCAGGGCGAGTCTGCCGGCAGCGCCCGTGTGGAGGAGATTCGGCTGCACGGCGAGGGCGCAGAGGCTCAGCACCGGCAGCACAAACCACCCGCTCAACCGTTCGACGCTCACCGACGCAACTGCAACCGGCAGGTCGTCGATCTCTCGGTTCAACCTGGATACCCGGATCACGTCGCCTCCAAAGGCTGTTGGCAGCACGTTGGAGACGAATTGTCCGGCCAACACATGGGCCAGAAGGTGGCGAAATGGCGGGGCGACGGTGAGAATCGAGATCACCGATTGCCAACGCAGCGCAGAAAGGCCGTACGCGAGCAGGAGGAGACCTAGGCCAAGCGCTGCCCACGCGGGAGAGGCCTCTTCTGCCTTGGGAACGAGATCTCGAAGGGTCACGTCTGGAAGTCGCCAGATAAGTACTGCCATCATCAGCACGCTGAGTGCGATGCGAAACGGTACGGAGACCAACAAGCGATTCAGTGCTCCGTCACTCCAGGCGCGAGAGGTCGTCGATGAAGGCCGGGGGTCGGCACTGAGTGCGCTGCGGTGTGCGGGCGCAGGTTCGGCCGTCTTTCGGTTGGGAAATTCGCTGTCGATGGGTTCGAGTCTGTCACCGATTCTTCCGATTCAGTCGAATCGGTGCGTAGCGGTGGGCACTGACGGCACGGAAACGCATCGGATGAGCAGCTACGGTGGGCCGATGCACGTACCAGAGTCGGTCTCAAAGCGCAGTGTTGAACTCAACTCAGCCACCTTGGTCATCTTGGAATCGGGTACCGGCGGCTCACCGCTTCTGCTGGTGCATGGCATCACTGGCTCGAAGGAGGACTTCGGTCCAGCAATTCCGGCTCTGGTCGAGTTGGGGTATCACGTAGTCGCGCCTGACCTCCGCGGCCATGGTGAAAGCACCCACGATGAGGATGAACAGGCCTATGGCCTCGATCACTTCAAAGGAGACCTGGTTGAACTCGCGGATCTCCTGGATTGGGAACAATTCGATCTCGTCGGCCATTCAATGGGAGGAATGATCGCCCAACGTCTGATCCTCGCGCACCCAGAACGTGTTGCCCGTCTCGTTCTCATGTCGACCCACCATGGCGTCGTCGAAAACTATGACCAGGGGTTGATTGCACTTGGGGCCGAGATGGCCAGAACACATGGGCTCGAGGCTGTGCACGCTGTCCTAGAAATGGGGTACAACCCAAACGACAACCCAGCCTACGAGCGAGTGTGCGCTGAGGTAGAGGGCTACCGAGAGTGGGCCTCGACCAAGATGCTCCGGTGTTCTTCTGCGATGTATGCGTCCATGCTCTCGCAGTTCCCAGTGATCGAAGATCGCCTCGAGCAACTGACATCCATCTCAGTTCCCACGCTCGTGCAGGTTGGCGACCTCGATACGCCCTTCGTGGGAGCATCGGAGCGGATGGCGGCAACCATTCCGGGCGCTGCACTCGATCGCTTTAGCGACGCGTGCCATATGCCTCAGTTCGAAGCTCGGGCCGATTGGGAGCGATCGCTGCATCGATTTCTTGGCGCGGCCACGGCCTAGTTCACCGCGAGCGGCGAGCCGGTGACCCATTCGGCGAGCCAGTTGGTGAGGCGGTGGTGAGGCGGTGGTTAGGCAGTGAGCGTTGGAGCCGCCGGAAGCGAACCCATCGGGAGTGAGAGCATTGGGAGTTCTTCCTCGCTCAGCGCAGCGACCTTGATCCTCTGGGGTTGCTGCGGTGGCACTGCGAACAGCAATGGCGACACCACGACTGGGTAGGTCTCAGTTCCAACAGCGTGAGAGAACTGTAACGATTTTCGGACCATGAGAAGTCGAAGGAAACTGCTGACGATGAGCAGTACCCCAGTGGCAGATGCGATTGCCGCTGGAGCGAATGCAATTGCCTTCACCCCGCTCAGGCTAAACACCATTGCGGTGCCACCACAGAGTGCGAACCCGCAGCCCACTACCACCGGCACGAGCGTGGGTACTCGCGCTGTTCTCCATTCGATGTGGCGAAGCGTGCCAAGCGACGTGACCATGTAGTCAGCATCGGCATGTGGGTGGCAATCCTTGAGCCGTATCTTTACTCTGCCTGGACGGGCCGCTACTGCGACTTCTCCATGAATCGTTCGGTGTCGACCAGCACTCTCGTTACCTTTCCAACTCCAACGAGGCCCCGGTCGTCTTTTGCTGAGACGGTGAAGAAGAGGCGCCTACCCTCGACTTTGTCGAGGTGAGATTCTGCCCGGACGGTGGAACCAACACAGGTTGGTCGGAGGTGATCAAACTGAACACCCAACCCGACTGTTGTCTGGCCATCCCCGCTCTTGCCGGCAATCGCCAGCACAGAGGCTTCTTCACAGAGAGCAAGAAGTCGTGGGGTCGCAAGCACTCGAACGCTTCCGGTCTTCAATGCAAGAGCAGTGTCCTCTTCGGTAACGGTCAGTTCGACGCTGGCGGCGAGGCCTGGATCTATGGTCACGACAGATACGATAAGGACTCCAGCGAGCTTGTGGCCAATATGGATTGGTTCAACCTCACGCGATGGATCGAAAGGCACAGCAAATGATCGAGGAAGCGTTGCTTCAACGGGTACTTACAGTCGCCACGCGCTATGGCGCCGATTTCGCAGAGGTGTTCGTCGAGGATCGCCGATCAACAGCGGCAGTGCTTGATGATGGAAGGGTGGAGGACCTGACCTCAGGCCGTGACCGAGGCGCAGGCATTCGGGTGGTAGTCGGCGATTCCACCGGGTTCGCCCACACGGCCGACCTTTCAGAAGCAGGCCTGCTGGCCACCGCACAGATCGCTGCCGAAGCAGCGCGAGCCTCTGGAGAAGGTCGAGTGGTTGGCGACTTTGAACGTGCCGAGGTTCGGCGGCCCAACCGTGTTGAGCAACTCCCCAGCGAGGTTGCCAAGGCCCGCAAAGTCGAGTTGCTCACGATTGCCAATGATGCAGCCCGCTCGAGAGGAGGGTCCATCACCCAAGTCATGGCGAGATATTCCGATTCCCGTCGGCAGATTCTTGTTGCAAACACCGACGGCAGAATCGCCTCGGATGATCAAGTGAAGTCGGTCTTTTCCGTTTCGGCCGTCGCCTCCGGGGACACTGGCATGCAAACCGGTCGCGAGTCAGTGGGCCACACCGTTGGGTTTGAGCTCTTCAGCCAGGTGGATGTTGCCGAACTTGGGCGTGCCGCCGCTGATCGAGCACTCACCAAGCTCGCGGCGCGTCCGGCGCCGAGTGGCCAGATGCCGGTGGTGATTGGATCTGGAGGTGGCGGGGTGATGTTCCACGAGGCTTGTGGCCACGGTCTCGAAGCGGACCTCGTTGCCAAGGGCGCTTCGGTGTTCGCGAACCGTATCGGTGAACAGGTTGCTTCGCCGCTGGTGACATTGGTTGATGACGGAACGATGTCGGGCGAGTGGGGTTGTTTCGGAATCGACGACGAAGGAAACCCTGCCCAGCGCAATGTGTTGATCCAAGACGGGATACTGGTTGACTACATGTGGGACGGGAACCGCGCCCGTAAAGAGGGCCGCAGATCCTCTGGGAACGGCCGGCGACAGGGCTACCAGTATCTCCCGATGGTTCGGATGACAAACACCTACTTGCTTGCGGGGACGGGCGACAAGGAATCGATCATTGCTGACACTGACCACGGCGTGTACATCGCCCACCTCGGCGGCGGACAGGTGAACACTGCAACTGGCGATTTCGTGTTCGGCATGACGGAGGCGTACCTCATCGAGAACGGCAAGATCACTGAGCCGCTTCGCGAGGGAAATCTCATCGGCAACGGACCTCAGGTGCTTCGCAACATCGATGCAGTGGCCGATGACTTCGCCATGGGCCCTCCGGGAACCTGCGGCAAAGATGGCCAGGGAGTGCCCGTCGGTGATGGCGTGCCAACGTTGCGGTGTCATGGCCTGACCATTGGTGGAACTGCAGCGTGACCTCCGAAGAGCTTTTGAGTATCGCTGATTCGCTGGTCGCGGAGGCGGTGGGTTCGGAACAGGTTGAAGTTGTTGTCGAGCACAGTCGTGAAACCGAGGTCCGCGTCTACGAGGGTGCTGTCGAGGCGTTCACCTCGGCGACTTCGCTTGGTGCTGGGATTCGGGTGGTCGATGGGCCCCGACAGGGGTTCGCCTATTGCGGGACGCTTGACCCGATTGCCTTGCGGGAGACGTTGGCGGAGGCCCGAGACAACTCGTCGTTCGCTACCCCAGATGAGCACGCTGGACTCGCCCACCCCGACCAGGTCGCTCCTCCTCACCTCTCGCTCTACCAGGAAGCCATTGAGCGGACCTCGCCGCGAGCCAAGATTGACCTG
The DNA here is from genome assembly GCA_003514205.1 of Acidimicrobiaceae bacterium. GTDB lineage: Bacteria > Actinomycetota > Acidimicrobiia > Acidimicrobiales > Microtrichaceae > UBA11034. Next base: position 10,617 of record DORQ01000192.1, on the reverse strand, counting down.
CTCATCGAACTGGAGCGGATTCTTCTCTCGAAGGACGCGCGGATCGTGGGCACCGAATCGGTGGACTACTCCGATTCGATCGACACGTCTGTGGTGGTCTCAACCACGGGCATTCGGTCGAGCATTCACTCGTCGAGCTGCGGCATTGCGTTGTACAGCTTGGCCGAGGATGGCCCCGATGTGACGACTGGCTTTGGGTTCGATCTAGCTCGAAAACTTGAGGATCTCGATATTGAGCGGGTGGCCTCGCAGGCAGCAGACCGGGCGCTGCAACAGCTTGGCGCGAGCCGCACACAGTCGCGGCGCTGCACCGTGGTGTTCGACCCGTGGGTCTCCGCACAGTTCCTGTCGATCATCGGATCCTGTTTTTCCGGTACCGAAATCGCTCGAGGCCGGTCATTTCTGGCCGACAGAATGAGCGAGGCAGTTGCATATTCTGGGCTGACGCTTTTCGACGACCCAACCGACCAGCGCTGGTTCGGAGCGGTTCCCTTCGACGGCGAGGGACTAGCGACACGACGTAATGCTCTGCTCACGGACGGTGTCTTGACGAGCTACTTGCTCGACAGCTGGTCGGCCCGAGCAATGAACACGGTTTCAAACGCCAGTGCTGTCCGGGGTGGAATTCACTCCACGCCCGGTGCCGGCCCCCAATCGCTCGTCATTGAGCCTGGGCAGCAGAGTGCTGAACAGATCATTGCTGGAGTGGATGATGGATTGTTGATTACTGAGGTGCAAGGCCTGCATTCGGGTGTGAACTCGGTTTCGGGAGACTTCTCTGCAGGCATAGAAGGCCGGGCCATTCGTTCCGGGAAACTCTGCGAGCCGATCAAGGAGGTCACGATTGCCTCCACGCTGCAACGCATGCTCGCCGACATCACAGCCATCGGCAGCGACCTGACCACGGTGCCAATCGATGCGGTCGGCGTGACGATGGCCATTGGCGACGTGATGGTCTCGGGGGATTCCGCATGAACTTCGAGGGAACCGAGATCCTGAGTCTGGCTGCGGAGATGGCGCAACGGGCAAAACCGCATGAGCAGATCGATGTGATGATTTCCCACAGCACATCTACCTCCGTGAAAGCGTTCCGATCTGAGGTGGAGTCCTTCACCTCCGCTGAGTCATTCGCCTTCGGGATTCGCGTGATTGCGGACCACCGCCAGGGCTTCGCCTCGGCGGGCACACTTGAGCGAGCCGCCCTCCTCGAAACGCTCGAAGAGGCACGAGACAATCGGAAGTTTGGCGAGCAGGACGAATTCCTCGGTCTGGCAGAGCCAGATGGCATTGAGGCAGTTCGGATCGACCACTGGAATCCATCAATCCTCGACATCGACTCGGAACAGAAGATTGCGATCGCGCTCGACCTTGAACGACGAACCGTTGAGAGCGATCCTCGAATCACCGGAGTTCGGACCGCCGGATGGAGCGACCACGCGGGCGAGGTTGCCTACGCAACGAGCACGGGCGTGCTACTTCACGAGCGTGGCACCTCGTGTTCCGTCGGGGTTCAGGCGCTCTCGGCAGAAGATGGCGAGACTCAAACGGGAGCTGCTGGAGACGCGGCTCGTTCTCTCGCGGCGCTAGATATCGATCGCGTGATTCGCGAGGCCAGTGATCGGGCGACCCGAATGCTTGGTGCAACCCAGCCGAAGTCGGCGAGGTTGCCGATTGTCTTGGAACCACGACTGGCGCTCACCCTCATCGGGATTCTCTCCGGCATGATTGACGGCGAGGCTGTGAACAAGGGCCGGTCTCCGTTTGGCGATCGTCTCAACGAACCGATCGCATCACCACTCTTGACGTGTGTCGATGACCCAACTGACCTTCGCTCCATTGCCGCGAGCAGTTTCGATGGTGAAGGTCTCGCGTGTCGACGAAACCTGCTCATCGAGTCCGGGCATCTCCGAACCTTTCTTCAGAACAGCTACACGGCGCGACGTGCAGGATCCCGCTCCACAGGTTCGGCAGTTCGAGGTGCACGGAGTCTGCCGGGCGTGAGTGCACAAGTCCTGGTCATTGAACCGGGCCAAACCCCCGCTGCGGAGCTCCTGAAGGGGATGGGTAACGCCCTCTTCGTGAATAGTCTGACGGGACTGCATTCTGGCGTGAATCCAGTCTCAGGAGACTTCAGCGTCGGGGCAGATGGAATCCTGATACGTGACGGAGTCCTTGCTGAACCGGTCCGTGAGCTCACGCTGGCATCGACAGTGCAGCGTCTCCTGCTGGACATCATTGCGGTGGGTGACGACCAGGAGTGGACCTCCAGCGGTGACGCCGGATGCACGTTGGTCATCGGCGATGTTTCCCTGAGCGGCTCAGACTGAACATCCAAGACTGAACA
>DORQ01000192.1:7484-8138 GCA_003514205.1 Acidimicrobiaceae bacterium | reverse complement strand
TGAACATCCAAGACTGAACATCCACGACCGGGCGCCATCACTCCGGCCCGCGAAGCGTGAAACGAAGGGCGCCGGCGAAGAGCGCATCCGATATCTCCGAGACCCGTGAACTCGGTGCTGCGAATGTGATGGCCTCCTCGGTTGTGTGGATCACCGTCACCCGCGTCGCAATGGGCTGGGACCTCCCAGGAACCCAGAGATCGAGGTGGTCCCCCCGCTCTGCAGGCGCATCGGTAGCAGAGCGCGGCACTGCCACAGCCTGAGTGCCCTCGGGGAGTGCTCGTGCAACTTGGGACTGGGCAGGCTCGGTGAAACGACTCGACAGGAGAATCTCGCCGGCACTGATGTCGGTGGTTGCGTAGCCAGTTTGACCCTCGAGTAGTAGGGGTTCGTCCGGAACGGCCGCCGGGGGCAATTCGGTCCACTCGATGTCATCCCCAGTCAGCTTTGCTCCAGCCGGTATCGGACTGCGGGCCTGGGGTACCGAGACGGTGCCGTGCCAACGCTGCTGAGTTTCAAATGCCTCTGACCGAAGAGATTCGAGCTGAATCACAGAGAGCACCATGAGTGCGGTGGCGAACCACCACCAGGTTCGGGGGTGCGACACCCGACGTCTCCATCGAAATTCGATCCTCCTCATTCTCGGGTGGGCGA
>DORQ01000192.1:0-7241 GCA_003514205.1 Acidimicrobiaceae bacterium | reverse complement strand
CTGGGTCGAGTCGATGTAGCGGCTCCACCGAAAGGGATGGAAGAGCGGAATAGTGTGCGTCCCATCAGGGCTCCTCAAGTGGTCGTGGCGAGTGGCCAGACTGTTGGGGCGCTGCTGAGCGCGAGTTGCACGATGATCTAGTGGTCAGCGATCTAGAGGTCAGCGCCCTCGCTGGACCAGCTGTGGGCGTGAGCGGCAGCGAGGCTACACCGCGAACAGATCCTCCGCCGCCAGTCCATCCTCGCGACGGGTGAGAATTTCAACACCAGTAGGGGTCACCACCATGGTGTGTTCGAACTGTGCGCAACGTTGGGCGGAGATTGTCGCAGCGGTCCAATCGTCATCCCAGACAAAAAGCGCTGGCGAGCCGATGGTGATCATCGGCTCAATAGTGAAGGTCATTCCTTCGGTGAGGACAGTGCGGTGTCGGGCCTCGTAGTAGTGAGGAATTTGCAGGCCACCGTGGAACTGCTCTCCAATTCCGTGACCGATGAACTCGCGAACCACTCCAAGCTGGAGCGGTCGGACGGAGGCCTCGATGGCACGCCCAATCTCGTTGACCCTGCTGCCTGGGCGGACCGTTGCGATCCCGGCGTGCATGGCTGCTCGTGTAGCGCGGATGAGTGATTTGGACGCCTCATCTACCTCCCCGACGCAAAAGGTTGCATTGGTGTCGCCGTGCACACCGCCGATGAACGCGGTGACATCGACATTGACGATGTCACCCTCCTGCAGCTTGCGGCTGTCTGGGATTCCGTGGCAGATGATCTCGTTGACTGAGGTACACAACGACTTGGGAAAGCCGCGGTAATTGAGGGGACTTGGGTATGCTCCGTGGCGAATGCAGGCTTCGTGGCCGATGCGATCGAGCTCATCGGTGGTAACGCCAGGAGCCACCGCTTCGCCGACTTCAATGAGCACTTCGGCTGCGATTCGACCGGCGATGCGCATGCGCTCAAGCTCTTCGGGCGTGCGGACATCGCGACTGGTGCGACTCGAAGGCTCGCCGCTCACGGCATACTCAGGGCGTTCGATTGCAGCGGGAACGGTTCGGCGCGGGCTCAGCATCCCTGCAGTGACCGGAGGCGATGGAGGAGGGTCAAGTAGCGCTGATCGGGATTTGCGGCGAACCATGGGTGTGAGCGTACCTGAGCGCTAGGAGCTAGCTGCGGGCGCGGACTTGGTGGAGCTGGTGGTGGCCGAGGGCGTGCTCGCAGGTTTGTCCGCCGACTTCGTGGAAGAGCCCGTGTCGGTTGAGGTCTTCTCGGAGGATGTCGAGGTGCTGGCGGTGTCCGAGCTCGAGGCCGAGCTGCTGGGGGTGGTCGCGCTGGTTGAGCCTCTGCTGTCGGTCTTGTAGAAGCCGGAGCCCTTGAAGCTGATTCCAACGGCGCTGAAGATCTTCTTCAAGGCACCTTGGCATTCTGGACAGGTGGTCAGCGCGTCGTCAGCAAATGACTGGTGGATCTCAAACTGGTGGCCGCACTCTTTGCAGCGGTAGTCGTATGTCGGCATTACATCTCTCCTGGCGAAGGTGCTGTGGCTGTTGGCACTCTCGGCGTGTGAGTGCCAACAATACCGAATGGAGGGCCTCTGCCGAAAGGCAGCCTGCCGAGGGAGGGCCTGATTCTGTTTTGTTCAGTGGTTTTTGGAACGATTCCGGCCTTGAGCCAATAGAGTCAGATTGCGGAATCGACACGGCGGTCACAACGGCGAAAGAGCTCTGCACAAGTAAGTTGAGGCGGACTGCCGAGGAGAGTATTCATGGCGAAACCAATCGTGACGAAGGCGGTCATCCCCGCCGCTGGGCTTGGAACGAGATTTCTTCCGGCGACAAAGGCCCAGCCGAAGGAGATGCTGCCCGTCGTGGATCGGCCCGCAATTCAGTATGTGGTCGAAGAGGCTGTAGCTGCCGGTATTGATGACATCCTGATCATCACTGGTCGTAACAAGCGGAGCCTTGAGGATCATTTCGATCGCAACTTTGAGCTGGAACACCATCTTGATCGGACTGGCAAGCGTGAGGATCTTGCAGACGTGATCGAGCTTGCGGACCTTGCCGACATTCACTTCGTGCGCCAAGGCGAGCCGTTGGGATTGGGCCACGCGGTGTCGGTGGCGCGCAAGCATGTGGGCGACAATCCCTTTGTCGTGCTGTTGGGTGACGACATCATGCATAAGGACTCAACGCTCTTGAAGGACATGGTCGCCAATTACGGCGAGGTTCAGAAGTCCACAATCGCGTTGATGGAAGTCGCGCCTGAGGAGATTTCCGCCTACGGCTGTGCAGCCGTTGACAACCGCAACGGGAATCTCTGCAACATTGTTGACGTCGTCGAGAAGCCGAAACAAGAAGATGCTCCCTCCAATCTCGCCATCGTCGGGCGCTACCTCTTCACTCCAGCCATCTTCGATGCTCTCTCGCAGGTGACCGCTGGCGTTGGTGGAGAGATTCAACTCACCGACGCAATTGGATTCCTCCTCAAGGAGGAGGACGTGATGGGGCTCATTTTCGAGGAAGGGCGCTTCGATATCGGAAAGAAGATCGACTATCTCCGTGCCACAGTGGAGTTGGCGCTCGAACATGATGAACTCGGCGACGAATTCCGCGAGGTGCTCGCTGAGATTGTTCGAAGAAACGGGATTGTGTAAATCCGAACCCTGGGTGTGGCTAGCGTCACGTCATGGTTTCTCTTGACGATGCCCGCGAATATGTCCTGCACGGCTGCGAACCCTTGGGTTCGGTCGAAAGGACTCTGGCGGAGGCCAGCGGTCTAGTTCTCGCCGAGCAGCTCATCGCAGCTGAACTTGTGCCCCCCTTCGCCAATTCCGCAATGGATGGTTTCGCGGTCCGTTCTGATGATGCACGAGGACCGGTTCAACTGCGCATTGTCGGCACGATTGCTGCGGGTTCCAACGCACTGCCCGAGGTGGGCCCAGGCGAGGCCGTCCGCATCATGACGGGAGCTCCGGTGCCTCCGGGGGCAGACGCAGTGGAGATGGTGGAGTTGTGCGAGGTCACCGGCGAGGTGCTCACGTTGAGTCAGCCAGTCCCCCTGGGCAAGAGCATCCGGGAGGCTGGCGACGATATCGCGATCGGCGACATGCTCGCTGAACCAGGGGTGGTGGTGACGCCCGCGCTGGTCGGGCTGGCCGCCACCATTGGCAGGGACCGTTTGATGGTGTATCCGAAGCCGGTGGTTGGAGTGCTCTCCACCGGTGATGAACTCGTGGAGCCTGGAGTTGATCTGGGACCCGGCCAGATCCGCGATTCAAACCGTGCCGCGCTGTTGGCCTGCCTGCGTGCCGACGGGTTCGAAACCGTTGACCTGGGCCTGATCGCAGATGATCGAGAAGCAATTGAGACGGCGATCCTGCACGGTGTTCAGCGCTGCGACGCGCTTATTACGTCGGGCGGAGTCAGCATGGGCGATTTCGATTTCGTCAAGGAAGTCCTCTCGCGAATCGCGGAGATGCGGTGGATGCAGGTCGCGATCCGCCCTGCGAAGCCCTTGGCATTCGGAGTCATCGACTCCGGTGGACGGTCGATTCCTGTGTTCGGGCTTCCGGGAAATCCAGTGTCGTCGTTGGTGAGTTTCGAGCTGTTCGCCCGACCAGCCTTGATGAAGATGGCGGGCCGTGCGGACCAGCAGCGTCGCATGGTACGAGCCGTGGTTGACCAGGACTTCCGTCGGAAACCCGATGGCAAGATTCACTTCTCGCGGGTTCAGATTCGCCAGGATGCGGAATTGGTGTTTCACGCGGTGTCGTCGGGGGGTCAGGGATCGCATCACATGGCGTCGATGGCGCGGGCGAATGGTTTGCTCCGCCTCGATGATGGCGAGGGGCTCGAAGTTGGGGATTCTGCGGCCGTAATGCTCTTGAGCTAACGCCAGGCCAATCAGTATGAGGCGGCAGCGCGACGGGTTCGGCTAGGCAGGTTCGAGTATCCAGCCATCGATATCGTGAGGCGCAGTTGAGGTTCCGCCGAAGTACAGCCCCGAGGCCCATTTCAGCGAGGAGTTGCTCGATCCGCTGCAAGCTCGTGGCAACTCGGCCGTGGTGGTGACAACTCCATCTCCCTGGGCCTTTTCAACCAGGAATGTGTATGACCCGTCCTCGATTGCCAGACGGTAGGTCAGCGGTTGCCCGCTCGCGAGTTCTGCGGAACTGAGCGTTGCCAACGGTTCTGGTGAGGTGAGATGAACGCCATCGTTGTTCGCATATGCAGTGATCTCCATCACGGGAGGTTCGACATCGATCCTCCACCGCCAACCGAACATCAAGCCATTTCTCGACAGATCCAAGTCACCGCAGTCGCTCAGGCCTGGCAGCTTGTTCCAATCGAGCTGATCGCCAGGTTGCGCTGGGTCAGTGATCACGTACTGGGAGAACTGGTTGAACGCGAACTGATAGTCGCGACGATGCGTGGTGGTGAAACCAGAGATCGGGCTGAGGGAACCCTTCAGGAGTTGGATGGATGCCGAATGGTCCCCGGCCTTGACCGTGGTGTGAGCCCACCCTGGTTTGCAGCCTGACAGTAGAACCGCGGCACTGAGCAAGGCTGTGAATACGAGTTGTTTTCTCATGGCCAGTTCAGGGTATGGGGGGTGCTCGCTGATTCCACCCCGTTCATTTCCCTGGTTCGGTTGAGCCGACTGGAAGCAAGCGCTGCGATCTCGAAGGCCCGGTGGCTCTACGATGTCAACGTGCCGATTGAACTCACCGACTCCTTTGGGAGAGTGCATACCGACCTCCGGATTTCGGTCACCGACCGGTGCAATTTTCGCTGCTCCTACTGCATGCCGGCTGAAGGTATGCAGTGGTTGCCGAGATCAGAGGTGCTGAGCTTCGAAGAGATCGAAAGAATTGTGCGTCTGTTCGCTCAGGATCTCGGCCTCAAGACCATCCGCCTTACCGGTGGAGAACCGCTCATGCGAGCGCATCTACCCCTCCTTATTTCAAAGCTCGCTGCGATTCGAACCCGTTCGGGGGAACCGCTGGGGCTGTCGCTCACCACCAACGGCTCAACATTGGCCGCTCAGGCTGCAGCCTTAGCTGGAGCTGGCCTATCGAGAATCAACATCTCCCTTGACTCGTTGCAACGGGAACGCTTCGCAGAGTTGACTCGTCGCGATGAACTGAACAATGTGCTGGAAGGCATTGCGGCTGCGCAGGCCGCTGGGCTTGAGCCGGTCAAGATCAACTGTGTGGTCATGAGCGGGGTGAACGAGGAGGAGATCCTCGACTTCGCCAGATTTGGCCGGGAGAGCGGAGTGCTCGTGCGGTTCATTGAGTTCATGCCCCTCGATGCGGATCAGCGGTGGGCTCGCGACCAGGTTGTTTCTCTGGAGACGATTGTCGAGAGGATCAACGCCGAGTTTCCTTGCGAGGAAGTTGAGTCGGGCAACGATCCCGCCCAGCGGTATCGCTACCGGGACGGCGGGGGGTCATTTGGGGTCATCGCGAGTGTGACCCGACAGTTCTGTGATCGCTGTGATCGATTGCGTCTCACGGCCGAGGGAGGGCTCCGCAATTGTTTGTTTGGGGTCGATGAGTACGGACTTCGCGACCTGCTTCGCTCGGGTGCCTCTGATGCCGAGTTAACGGAGCGGATCGTTGCCTGCGTTCAGGCAAAGTGGGCGGGACACTCCATTGGCACCGTCAACTTCATCCGGCCAACGAAGTCGATGAGCCAGATTGGTGGCTAGATTCGATGACAGATCTGCTGTCGTCTGCAACCAGCAGTACTCGACCCGCACTATTCGACCCGGGAGCATTAGTTGTCTGAGAACTCACTGACCCATCTTGATCCACTCGGCCGAGCCCGAATGGTTGATGTGACTCCCAAGGAGCCAACGCATCGGCGTGCGATCGCGCGGGGACGCGTAGTCATGGCCACCGAGACAGCTTCGCTGGTGGCTCGTGGCTCCATCTCGAAGGGCGATGTCTTAGCGGTCGCCCGAGTCGCTGGAATCCAGGCCGCTAAGCGAGCCTCAGATCTCATTCCGTTGTGCCACCCGCTCTTGGTTGGTTCAGTACTTGTGAACTTCCGCATCGAGGACGAATTCATTGAAGTGGAGGTCTCGGTGGAAACTGTGGATCGAACAGGGGTCGAAATGGAGGCCCTCACGGCGTGTTCGGTTGCGTGCCTGACGATCTATGACATGTGCAAAGCGGTCGACAAGTCGATGGTGATCTCAGAGATAGCGTTGTGGGAGAAGACGGGGGGTCGCTCGGGCCAGTATCGACGCGACGGCGACCCATTCGAGGTTCCCGAATTCGAGCGATAATGCGTCTTGGATCCTTCAGCGAATTTCGGCATTCTTCAGTCGATCCTGTCATGGGTTCGTAACAATAAATGCCCAGACTGAGTGGTTTCGCCTAGACGGATACAAAAGTAAGCACTAGGTTGTGCGCCGAAGCGACTTGCGACGTCTACGACATCGTGGGTCAAATATTTCGGAACTGTTACGAGTCGGACGGACTACAGGTCTCACTGCGAGGAGAAATCCTCGCTGAGAATGAACACGCCGGCGGAAGAGGTTGGGTGAGCGAGTGTGTCAGGACTTCTGATATTCGGACTTGTAGTGCTCTGGGCAGCAGCTTTGCTTCCCGACCTCGTACGCCGAGTATCAGATAGCCGCCGCTCTGACACGATTGGCCAGTTCTCCCGTAATCTCAGCAGCCTGAACCGCGCTGCTCCAGTCGGGGGCACTCGAGACAACGTCTACCGATTTGTCCCACGTGAGCAACAGCCAGTTGTTGACCTTCGAGGAAGTACCCCTCGAGTTGGTGTGGAGGCCCGCCAGAATGGCCCTCAGCGCAAGTCACGAGCCCAACAACGCCGCCAGGAAGTTTTGGCTGCCCTGATTGCTGCTGCAGTGTTGAGCTTTCTCGCAACGACAGCCATCGGTGGGGTATTCATCTTCGTGCAAATCGGAGTTGACTGCCTGCTCGCTCTGTATGTGGTCGCAATGACCTCTGCCACGCGCCGTGAGCGGCTACGGGCACAGGCTGCCGACTTCTATCGGCCCACTCTGGGAACCCAGGGTGTTGTCCCGCTCCGTATGGAACCAGCTCGGTACAACGGAATGGAACCGGCCCGAGTGAGCGGACTCGCCCGCTAACAAATCTGCGGCTATTCTGTCGCATTCCTTGGGGGTGTAGCTCAGCTGGCTAGAGCGCCTCGGTCGCATCGAGGAGGTCGTGGGTTCGACTCCCATCACCTCCACCACAGTTCC
>DORQ01000321.1:10829-13520 GCA_003514205.1 Acidimicrobiaceae bacterium | reverse complement strand
ATCCCAGTTCCGGCGGGTCAGGCTCCGGCTCCGGCGGCAAACCCCGGAACGCCCGCAGCGAGTGCCATTGGTGGATGTCCGCTGATGCCCGCGAATAGTTTCTGGCATGCAGATATCTCTCGACTTCCTGTTCATCCACAGTCTGCTGCGTGGGTGAATTCCTCCGGAGCTGGATCCTGGATGCATATGGACTTCGGCTCAGGTCTTTGGAACGGCGGCCCGATTGGCATTCCGGTCACGGTCACCTCAGGCAATGTTCCACCAGTCCCGATTGCATTTCAATATCACACGGAAAGCGATGCCGGCCCCTATCCCTTGCCGAGTTGGACTGCCATCGAGGGTGGTTCAGGCGCTTCAGGGGATCGTCATGCAATTGTCGTCGATACTTCGACCTGTCTTTCCTATGAGCTCTACAACGCTCATCCTGGATCAACCTGGCTCGCCGGATCCGGAGCCATTTTCAACCTGACCTCAAACGCCATGCGCCCGCTTGGATGGACCTCTGCCGATGCTGCGGGATTACCGATACTTCCTGGTCTCGTTCGCTATGACGAGGTAGCTGCTGGGGTTGTTGATCACGCGATTCGGATCACTGTTCCGCGAACGCGAAACTCCTACATCTGGCCGGCAAGCCATCAGGCGGGTTCCTCGAACGATCCGAATTTGCCACCCATGGGTGCATGGTTTCGGCTTCGAGCTGATGCTGATCTTTCTGGATTGTCCTATCAGGCTCGTGTGATTGCTGAAGCTATGCAGCGTCATGGTCTCGTGGTCGCCGACAACGGTGCGCCCTGGCATGTGATTGGTGTTCCAGATGAACGGTGGAACAACCAACAGCTTCACGAGTTACATCGTTTTGTGGGCGCCAACTTGGAGGCTGTGGATGCCTCCTCGATATCGGTGAGCCCGAATTCCTACGAGGTGAGGTAGCCACGCGAAGGGCGAGGCGAGTCGCGGTTCTCCAGTAGCCTTTGACAAAGCGTCAAGGGGGATCATGGAATTCACAGAACTTGCGGCAGGCCTGCGGTTTCCCGAGGGTCCAATCGCGATGCAGGATGGAACGATTCTGCTCGTTGAGATCGAACGGGGAACGCTGAGTCGCGTGACCACCGATGGAAGTGTCGAGGTGGTCGCCGAATGTGGGGGTGGCCCCAACGGCGCTGCGCTCGGACCAGACGGAGCGGTCTACATCACCAACAACGGTGGGTGCTTTGAGTGGGCCGACTTTGGCGGGTTTCTCTTCCCAGGAGGGGTGCCTGAATCGTGGACGGGGGGCTGTATCCAGCGAGTCGACCTTGGCACCGGCGCTGTTGAGGTGCTGTACGACTCCTGCGACGGCCGGCCGCTCCGCGCGCCTAACGATCTGGTGTTTGACGCCCATGGGGGCTTTTGGTTTACCGATCACGGCGTGAGAGGTGAGCGAAGCAGCGACCTCACCGGAGTCTTTTATGCGGCAGCAGACGGCAGCTCGATTCAGGAGGTGATCCTCCCGCTCGAGGCGCCCAACGGCATTGGGCTCTCACCAGATGGTTCCACGCTGTATGTGGCGGAGACCCATACCGGCCGAGTGTGGAAGTGGGCCGTCACAGGTCCTGGCGCGGTGCTGATCCCGACAACATTGCACGCCGGCGGTGAACTGCTTCACGGAGCGCCCGGGCTTCAACTGTTTGATTCACTCGCAGTGGACTCGGGTGGCTACGTGTGTGTGGCGACGTTGTCCAATGGTGGCATTACCGTCATCGATCCCAGTTCTGGGGAAGCTGAGCACCTTGGCACCGACGATCCGCTCACCACGAACATCTGCTTTGGGGGACAGGATCACCGCACGGCATTCATCACGTGTTCCGGCACCGGCCGACTTATTTCGACGCATTGGCCGCGCCCGGGACTTCGGTTGCAGTTCGAGGGCTGAACTCTCGTCTAACTTGGTTCGGTGACTCAGACCTATTGGATCGAGACGCTCGGCTGTCCGAAGAACCAGGTAGACAGCGAGAAGCTCGCGGGCAAGCTGGGCTCGGACGGTTACATTCCGGCGGCGGACGCGAGCGAGGCCGACCTTGTGGTCGTAAACACGTGTGCGTTCATTGACCAGGCCCGCCAGGAGTCGATCGACACCACACTTGCGCTGGCCGAGGATCGGCGAGAGGGGTCTCGTCTTGTGGTGACTGGGTGTATGGCAGAACGTTACGGATCCGAACTGGCGGCTGCCCTCCCCGAGGTTGATGCGGTCGTCGGATTTGGCCGAGAACTGGCGCCCGAGCAGGAGTCGCTGCCCCAACGGAAGTTGATTCCGGTTGCCTCAGCAGCCTTACCCGACTTTGATCTCTTGAACCTCCCTCGACCGAAATCCTCCTCACCGTGGGCCTACGTGAAGATCGCGGAGGGCTGCGACCGGGCATGCGGGTTTTGCGCGATTCCGAGCTTTCGTGGGCCTCAGCGAAGCAGGAGCATCGCCGAGATCTGTGCAGAGGTCGACATGCTTTCCGCCCAAGAGATTGTTCTGGTTGCTCAGGACCTTGCAGCCTTTGGGCGCGACCAGGGCAAGGGCGAGCGCCAGATCGTGGAACTCGTCGATGCGGTGAGTGATCTGGTGCCATGGACGAGGCTTCTCTATCTGTATCCCTCCGATCTCACCGATACGTTGATCGAAGCGATCTTTCGGACTGGAGTCCCGTACTTCGACTTGTCGCT
>DORQ01000321.1:0-10568 GCA_003514205.1 Acidimicrobiaceae bacterium | reverse complement strand
GTTGGGTATCCGGGTGAGACCGAGCACGATCAAGATGAGCTCTTGGAGTTTGTGAGTGCAGCGCAACTGGATTGGTGCGGCTTCTTTGAATACTCGGCGGAGGAATCTACCCATGCAGCCACCCTGGCGGATCAAGTTCCAGAGGAGCTGAGATCTGACCGAATCGCGGAGCTGCGGGAATTGCAGGACGGAATCACCGCGGCCCGGCGAGACAGCCTGATTGGCACACAGATCGAGGTGTTGGTCGATGCTATCGGCGAGGCGCGTTCATTTCGGGAGGCCCCCGAGATTGATGGCATCGTTCAGGTACCCGAGCACTTGGTTCCCGGTTCCTTTGTGACGCTCACGGTGACCAATGCGCTTGGACCAGATCTCGTAGCGTCGTGAGTGACTCGCAGGACAGCAACACCGAAGGCGCTGACGTGAGCAGCGAGCAGGGCACTCGAGATGGGCGGGGAGCGGCATTCGCCGAGGCTCGGGCAACTTTTGGCCCATCAGCGATCCTGACACCCGCCAACGCAGTGACGCTGGCAAGGATTCTGGCGTCACCCGTTGCGTTCTTGCTCCTCTACCGAACGGCTACCTCCAGTTCCTGGCCGCTGGCTGCATTGTGGTTCGTGCTGTCCACCACCGACCTGATCGACGGAATCCTCGCTCGGAAGTACGGGACCACCCGTTCCGGGGCATTTCTTGATCCGTTGGCAGACAAGATCCTGGTGCTCGGCGGGATCGGGATTCTGTGTTGGACGGGAAGATTCCCAGTCATTGCATTGGCGTTGATCAGTGTTCGCGAACTTGCAGTGAGCTGGTTTCGCTCTCGATTTGCGACTCGCGGATTGGCCGTGCCGGCCTCGAAACTGGCGAAATGGAAGGCGTTTCTGCAACTTGCTGCCGTTGGGTGGGTGACCTTGCCGCCAACCAATGAGGCCGAGTGGCTCGCTGACTCGACCCTGTGGATTGGAGTGGTGCTCGGGCTGATTTCCGGAGCCCAGTACTTTGTGGCTGGCCAGCGCGCGGCAACCTCGATGGCTCGTTGAGGTGGCTGCTTGAGCGCTCCGCCAGAAGCCTCGGCTCCGCGAGCGTGCCCTGAGGGGTAGCCTCGCCACCATGCGAGTTGAAGTGATAGCCGTTGGAACCGAACTCCTGCTCGGCCAGATTATCGATACGAATTCAAGTTGGATCGGAGAACAGCTGGCATTGGCAGGCCTCGATACCCATCTTCAGGTAAAGGTGGGAGACAACGTCGAGCGAATTGTGTCAGCTATTCGCGATGCCCTTGGCAGGTCCGACGCGGTGATTTGTTGCGGCGGTCTCGGGCCAACTCAGGATGATCTCACTCGTCAAGCCATCGCCTTGGTGCTCGACCAAGAGCTGGTGTTCGATGAGGACAAGGCCGACCTCATTCGCCACATGTTTGGATCACGCGGTCGCGACATGCCAGACAACAACCTCCTGCAGGCTTTTCGGCCTGCAGGTTCTCGTTTCATTGAACAACAACCGGGCACTGCTCCAGGTCTGGTGTGTCCAGTCTCGAGCTCTGGCGAAGCGTCTGGTGGCGAAAAGGTGATCTACGCCGTACCTGGAGTTCCGTGGGAGATGAAGGAGATGATTCTCGGGACGGTGATTCCTGACCTTCGTGACCGGAGCGGTGAGACGGCAGTTATTCGGAGCAGAACGCTCAAGACTTGGGGTCAATCCGAGTCAGGCATCGCAGAACTACTCTCAGATCGGATTCTTGAGCTCGATGAGCTTGGCAACCCAACGCTCGCGTTTTTGGCCTCAGGCATCGAGGGTCTGAAAGTCCGGATGACCGCGAAGGCCAGCACCGATGACGAAGCCGATGTGCTGCTGGCTGACGAGGAGGCACGGGTTCGCCGAATTCTTGGAGACATCGTCTTCGGGGCAGATGATGACTCCATGGAGTCTGTGGTGCTCGCAGCGTTGGGGGCAGCAGATCTCACGCTTGCGGTTGCTGAGTCGCTGACAGGAGGCCTTGTGGCATCACGTCTCGTCGATGTTGCGGGTGCGTCGAAGGTCTTCCGCGGGGGAGTTGTGACCTACGCATCGGATACGAAGTTCTCCCTGCTTGGCGTGCCAGAGGGGCCAGTGGTGACGTGTGAGGCTGCTGAGGCAATGGCAACAGGGGTCCGCAAACTCCTCGGCGCGGATGTCGGACTTGGGCTGACTGGAGTTGCTGGACCAGAGTCATCGGAAGGTCGGCCACCAGGCACGGTCTGCCTCGCCGTCGACCTTGCTGGCGATATCAGCGCCATCGAACTGCGTCTTCCGGGTCGCCGCCAGCAAGTGCGCGAATTCAGCTGCATTACCGTGCTGAACCTGCTCAGAAGCAAGCTTGAGGCTCAGGGTCCGACCTCGCAGTGATAAGGAAGCGGCATTGAGAATGAAGCGAGCGCTGTTCCTTCCGCCCTTCGACGAATGTGCCGAGCCGGCGGCGCTCATCGAGATCGCCCAGGCAGCAGAGGCCGCAGGGTGGGACGGGCTGTTCCTCTGGGACCATGTGATGAGGCCAGATCCTCCCCGCCCAGTTGCCGACCCATGGATTGCCTTGGCGGGGATCGCCGCGAGCACAACCAGGATACGCCTAGGGCCGATGGTGACGCCCCTCGTTCGACGACGGCCCCAGAAGCTGGCGCGCGAGATTGCAACCCTCGACCGCCTCAGCAACGGTCGGCTCATCGTGGGATTCGGACTTGGGGTTGATACCGGGCGGGAACTCTCCGCATTCGGCGAGATCCTTGCGCAGAGTGACCGGGCTCGCTTGCTCGATGAGGGCCTTGGCCTCATTGCTGAGCTGCTCAGCGGGGAGCTGGTTCACCACGAGGGGGAGTTCTTTCGTGCGACTGACGTGCAGTTCCTTCCGTCGCCGGTTCAGTCTCCGGTGCCCTTCTGGATTGCTGCCCGCACGATGAACCCCGGCCCACTTCGCCGAGCTGCTGGTGCGCAGGGATTGTTTCCCATTGAGCTCACCCCAGGTGAGTTGGCACCGCTGATCGATGTGATCTGCCAACATCGTGGTGGGCTCGATGGATTCGATGTTGTTGCCCTCGCTTCGCAAGGCTCCTCGATGGAGCAGTGGGCCCAGGTTGGAGCCACCTGGTGGTGTGAGGATCCCCAGCCGGGAGTAACTGTGGCCGAAGTGATGGCGCTGCTCTCTCGCTGAATTCCCCAGTCCAGTCGAGTGTCAGTTCAGATGAGCTCCGGTCCACATCCTGACGTTCGTGACCGGAATATGCTGAGGGTCCTTGTTCGAACAGCTGTTCGCTACTACAGTCATGTCATTCGCAAGTGAGCATCATCCTCGGATGAAGCGCAGGCTTGGGAAGGGCCTTGGCTTCAGTGTCAGTGGTCATCAATACATTGATCTTCAGTCATCTACTGCGGTCCAGTTGTGTTCTGAGCCTCAGTCACTCGCTGCGAGGAGCAGCCTTACATTCTCCAGAAGGGAATCGGTCATGGATAAGGACAAAGCGCTTGAGGGGGCCCTCGCCCAAATTGAGAAGCAGTTCGGCAAAGGGTCCGTTATGCGGATGGGTGAGAAAGGTTCGATGAAGATCGAGTCGATCTCCACCGGAGCGATCGCACTCGATATCGCCCTCGGCGTTGGTGGGCTTCCCAAAGGTCGGGTCGTCGAGATCTACGGTCCAGAATCCTCTGGCAAGTCCACCTTGGCAATGCATGTCGTTGCTGAGGCACAGCGAAATGGTGGTCGGTGTGCCTATATCGATGCCGAGCATGCAATGGATCCGATCTATGCCGCGAAGATCGGCGTCGATGTTGATCAACTGCTCATTTCCCAGCCAGATACGGGGGAACAGGCTCTTGAGATCACCGACATGTTGGTCCGCTCTGGCGCACTTGATGTCGTTGTCATCGACTCTGTGGCAGCGTTGACTCCTCGAGCGGAGATCGAGGGCGACATGGGAGATACTCATGTTGGTTTGCAGGCTCGGCTGATGTCGCAGGCACTGCGAAAGCTCACGGCCAACCTCAACAAGACAGACACGATCTGCATCTTCATCAACCAGTTGCGCGAAAAGATCGGAGTCATGTTTGGCTCGCCGGAAACCACGCCCGGCGGTCGTGCGCTCAAGTTCTACTCCTCGGTCCGCCTCGACATTCGCCGAATCGAACAGATCAAAGACGGTGTCGAGATCGTCGGCAACCGAACTCGTGTAAAGGTCGTCAAGAACAAGGTTGCACCACCGTTTCGCCAGGCTGAGTTCGACATCATGTATGGCAAGGGAATCAGCCGCGAAGGTTCCTTGCTCGATATCGGAGTCGAGATGGGCTTCGTGAAGAAGGCAGGTGCTTGGTACACCTATGAAGGCGAGCAACTTGGCCAAGGCCGGGAGAATGCCAAGGCGTACCTCTCCGAGAATCCCGAGATTATGGTGGAAGTTTCAGAGAAGGTCCGTGCCCATATGGGCATCGGTGTTGACGAGGATGACCAACCGATCGAACTGAGTCTCGTCGACGATCTGCCTATTTCGCTTGATGATTGAACTGGAACACCTTGGTAAGGGTCTCGTGCACAGTCCAGACCGTCCGGTCACCCTGAGCGAGTAGCCCAATGCTTCCGGGTCGGAGCTGCAGTGTGGCCCCGCCCTCAACCTCAACAGTCGCTGAGCCTGAGATCACTACAAAGATCTCATCGGCCTCAGTGTCGGTGACCACTCCCGGAGTGATTCGCCAGATGCCACGAACCACGGTTCCGTCCGACGACTCGTCGAGGACGCGACTGCTGACAGTTGGCGTCCCGGCGATCACCTGGGAGGGGTCGAGGGGTTCCTCGAACAGTTCGACGTCTTCAGTGAGGAGGGCAAGCGACTGAGCAATCACACTGTCAAGCTACTTCGGTGAGGAAGCTGTGAGGCTTCTTCGAGATACCCCGTGCAGAATCTTCATTTGCTCGGTATCGTTCGTACACGCGCTCCATATCCCTACCAATGTGAGCGACTAGGTGATGCGGCGATGAGTTCGCTGGTTGGATTCCAAGAGTTGATCGCCCACCCGGCAGTGCTGCCATTTACTGGCATGCTCGTGTTCTCAGTCCTGTGGACCGCTATCTCGCTCGTGCTTCCCGGCGATGATGGTGACGAGGGCGATTCCGGCGAAGATGGTGATGCAGGTCCTTCGTTGCTGCATCCCGGAGGCCTTCCAACATCGATTGGGCTCATGTTGTTCTCATTCCCGGCTTGGGCGCTGTCGATGCTCGCTGTGGCCGTCAGCCGATCTCTCACGGTGACAGCCGTTGTTGCCTCGGGGACGATTGCTGTCGGTGTGCTCGGCGGGGTGCTGATGGGCTACTTCCTCGTCCGTTCTGTCGGCAAGCCGTTAGGCCGCCTCTTGAATACTGAGACGGCTCCCTCCAACTCAGACACGGTCGGTTCGATCTGCAAGGTTCGCGCTCCAATTCCTCATCACGGGTTTGGAGATGCCGAAGTTATTTCAGGGCCGACGAAAGGATCGCTCATCAGAGTGGAAGCGGACGGGGAATTCTCTCGAGGCGAACTGGGCCTCGTGCTCTCCATCGATGAGAACACTGGGCGTTATTGGATCACGGAGCTCGATTCGGAGCTTCGACCGACCTGACCCTCTGTGGGCCAGAACTCAGCAACAAGAAATGGGTGAGAAATGGAAATACTGGGATTAGTCCTGCTGGTGGCCATTGTGGCCGCCGTGATTGCAGTGCTTTCAGGCATGATGGTCACAAAGCTGTACCGCAAGGTCAGTCAGTCTCAAGCGTTGGTCGTATCAAAGACCAAGACAATCGACGTCACCTTCACTGGTGCATTGGTCGTTCCGGTGGTGCACCGAGCCGAGCTCATGGACATTGGCGTGAAGGTTATTGAGATCGAGAAGTCAGGCAATGATGGCCTGATCTGTCGGGACAACATTCGCGCCGACATCCGAGTTTCCTTCTACGTTCGGGTGAACCCGACTGGCGAGGATGTACGCAAAGTGGCACAACTCGTCGGCTGCGCCAACGCGTCCAATATCGACAAGCTCGTGGAGTTGTTCTCAGCGAAGTTCGCTGAGTCACTCAAAACGGCCGGCAAGCGAATGGATTTCGTTGAGCTGTATGACAAGCGTGACGAATTCCGGTCATCAGTCATTGGAGTGATCGGCGAAGATCTGAACGGCTACGTGTTGGACGACGTTGCTATTGAGTACCTCGAGCAAACACCTATGAACCAACTCGATCCGACCAACGTGCTCGACGCCGAAGGCATCAAGAAGATCACCGACATCACAACTCGTGAACAGGTGTTGGCCAATGAGTTCAGTCGTGATGCTCAAAAGCGCATCAAGGCCAAAGATGTTGAGACTCAACAGGCGATGTACGAGATGGACCGTCAGGAGAAGGCGGCCGAGTTTCGTGCGCAACGGGAGATGGCGACCACCCAGGCTCGTGAGGAGTCAATGACGGTTCAGGTCCAAGCCGAGGAGCGCCTGAAGGCTGAGCAGGCTCGGCTCACCACAGAGGAACAGGTTGGAATTCAGAACGAGAACACCCAGCGAGAGGTAGAGGTTGCGGGCAAGAACCGCGAGCGAGTCCTTGCAGTCGAGACGGAGCGAATTGAGAAGGCCCGCCGCCTTGAAGTCGTGAGTCGCGAGATTGAAACAACAACGGCTCAGAAAGACCTTGAGGTAGAAAAGGCCAAGATCGGCGAGTTGGCGAAAGCCAGAATCGCTGTTGACAAAACTGTCGCCGAGCAAGAGGAGTCAATCCTCACCCTGCGGGCGGTCGAGGAGGCCAATCGCCAGAAAGAGGCCGCAGTGATCGCAGCTGGCGCACAGGCTGAGGCCACCTTGATTACGACCATCAAGGAAGCAGAGGCAGGGGAGAAGGCCGCGCAGCACAAGAGCCGTGAGCGTTTGACGCTGGCCGAAGCGGGAAAGACCGCCGCTGAGTTGGAGTCAATCGCCAAGCGGAGCATCGCCGACGGTGTTCGCGCCGAGGCGGCAGCTGAGGGCCTAGCCCAGGTTGAGGTCCGACGTGCGGAGGCACAAGCAATCGAGCAGGTTGGCCTCGCTGAGGTGCGCGTGCTTGAGGCAACCGCAGGGGCGACTCGAATCACTGGTGAAGCCGAAGGGGCGGCCACTGAGGCGAGACTTCGTGGCGAAGCGAAGGGTCTTGCAGAAAAGGCTGAAAGCATGCGCCTACTAGAAGGCGTCGGCCAAGAATATGACCTCGCTGTCAAGAACATCGACGCAGAGAAGGAAGTTCGACTCGCAGGTGTTGGTGCGCAGGTTGAAACTGCCAAGGCGATGGGGGAGGCGCTGGCCGCAGCCAATATTGACATCGTCGGTGGTTCCGATGTGTTTGTGGATCGAATCATGGGTGCTATCAGCGCTGGAAAGGCGGTTGGAGGCTTTGCTGGTGCCAGCGAGGCAACCGAAGCCATTGCTGCGCCCTATCTCAATGGCGAGAAGGACCTTGTTGCTTCGCTCACTGGCGCCCTTGGCGGACTTGGAGCGAGTGGCGTGGCCGATCTCACATTGGCCCGCTTCCTCACTCTGTTATCGGATCGTGTCGGCGGGGCAGAAGGCGACCTCCTTCGTGAGGTCGTCGGAACTCTGGGCGACAAGGGAATCGACGGCTTAACGCTCCGGTCTCTTAGCACTGGCTCGTGAGCGAAGGTTCCTCTCCGCGGACGCCCAGCGAGCCGCACCAATCGAGAGATGGTGCGGCATCGCCGAGCGAACACGCGTCTGATGGCGTGCCCCAGGATCCTGCCAGCAGGGCCGATGACCCCGGCGCATCCAGAGACGTCGCAGCGGAGCCGGGTGAGAGCGGTGAGGGTCAAACGCGGAGCGAGGCACCGTCCTCCGCATATGACCTGCTCATTGCTCGGCTTGGCCAGATTGGTACTGAACTCAGGGCGGCTTCTAACCAGCTCAATGAGGCGCGGTCTGCAGCCTTTTCCTCCGCAGAGATCCTTCTGGGCGAGCAGGAGCGGATCGCAACAGAGCTGACCTGCAGCCCGAGGGATGCTGTTGCACTCGATGATCTCCTGCTGGTTGGGTTTCATTTCCCCTCTACAACAAGCGGGCATCGAACAGCTGCCGAAGCCTTTTCTCTGTTCCGGGTGGTGCCGAAGTCCGACATGGATTGGGATTTGCTCCCAATCGCTGCGGGAGATCCGCGGTACTTCATTGGTGACGCCGGGTTCGTGCGAGATGTCGGTGAGATGTTCACCTATTACGCGGATGCCCGGCTGATCTCGCTGGCAAATACGGGCGAGCAACTGCGAATGGTGTTCAGCGTCGGGAGCAATGACGAGGACGTCCGGGTGTATCGGTGGCGTCTAGGTCGTCCCGGAGAGCTCCCCATCTACATTGACGCCTTTGGGGAGTCCGACGCGCTCGAGACCCCCAGATACGACATGGAGTGGGCGACCCTTGATCGAGAAGACTTCGTCGAGGGGCGTGATCCCCATTGGCGCCTCCTCGATGGCCTGACGTTGGCGCTGGAAGACGGCAAGCTTTCGTTCAAGGTTCCAGATCTCGTTCACGGCACTCGATCCTGCTTCCTCGATGAGGTGCAACAGCGGAGCCAAGATGTAGGAGAGCTCGTCATCGCAATTGCCGATGTCGGCGAGGTGCAGCTGATTCGTATCCATCCGTATCGAGAGGCACTTCGGCACTACATCTTCAACCGGCTGACTCGTTCGGTGCAACGAGTCGACGCAATCGGATTTGGCTGTCACCAACTTCCTGCATCTCAAGGTGTGGTGTTTCCCGGCGGTTACCACCTCCAAAATGGTGAAACCCGGGTCTTTACACTCGGAACCAGCCTGGCTGGCGGCGCGCAGGGATTTCAGCTGCAGGCGGTCATTCGGAGCCCGAATGGTGAGGATCTCCTCTACGCCTATCACCGACCGAAGACAGGTGACTACCTCCTCTGCGCGTACAACCTCGTGACTCGAACGATGGCCACACCGCTTGTGGCCCATGGCTACGGGGTTTTCTCCGACGGCGCAATGGTGACGATTCGCCAAGCACCTGAACCTCAACGGGTACACACCCTGTCGCTGTATACCTCGCCGTTCTGTGCTCCTGAGAAGTATCAGCCGAAGATTGCCACCGATTCCTTCCTGGGGAGGATTGGCAATCCGGAGCTCGTTGCGGCACTTGGTGAGTTGCTGTCATTGGCGACTGACGCATTACACCCGGAGTTCCTGCACGAGGTATTCGAGGCGCTCGTTGCCAGGTCCACAACACTCATCGATACCTACGGCTGGCTGCAGCAGGGCGAGGCACACGGCATCGCGGAGTTGCTTGTCAGTTTGCGGCGGGCCGCGGGCTCGGTGCTCGACGAGTTCAATGCTGTTGCCGCCGCTCAGCGGGATGCAAACACTGCTGTGCAAGATCACGTACTGCTTGCCGGTGCCTACGCTGCGGAGGCCCAACTTGAAGTGCGCGACACGACAACGTACCTCCGGCTCGTCGCTGATGGTCGAGTACTGCTCGGTGAGCTTTCAGAACTTGGCGACCAGCGCTACGTCGACCAGACAAAGGTTCAGGAGTGCGTTGAGCAGGTGCGCGGAAGCTACCTTGCGCTTGCGAATCGAGCGATCACGTTCCTTGGAACCGACGGCGCACTCAGTGCACAGTTCGAGGAGTTCGATGCTGCTGAACGATCTGGAGCGGCTGCCGCCACCGCTCAGGAATTGTCGGTGCTCAGTGCGTCAATCGATGAGTCCGGGCAACGCTTGGTGATGCTGACTGAGGTCGTGGGCGGACTTGAGGTTGAAGACCCCACCCACAAGACCGCGGTCCTGTCACAATTGGCTTCCGCCTTGGCTCGCCGAAACACGGTTCGGGCCGGCCTAGAAGTTCGCCTGCGTCAGCTCCGACAGCAGGAGTCAGCCGGCGGATTCCAAGCTGCGCTCTCAGTGCTAGGCCAGCGTGCCACGGGTTCGCTGATGTCGGTCGCCACCACGGCCGATGCCGATCTGGCACTCAGCACGCTGTTCGCTGAACTCGAATCGCTTGAGGTCCAATATGGCGATGTGGCCGAATGTGCTGAGGCACTTGCGCAAAAGCGAGATGAACTCACGAGTGCCTTCGGCCGCACCCGTGATGCGTTGGGGGCCGAACGAACCGCGCGAATCGACCGGATCGAGGCCTCGGCTCGACGAGTCCTCCAGACGCTGAGTCAGCGCGCTGGAACCCTTGCTGATCGAGCAGCCGTGGATGGCTACTTCGCAACTGACCCCTTGGTGGGAAAGGTGAAAAGCACCGTCGAAGACCTCACCAGACTGGGTGAAACTGGCCGGGCATCGACCTTGTCCCAAGCGCTCACAACGGCGCGGGACACTGCGCGGCGATTGGCTCGAGATCGAGCCGAGCTCTTCGATGCAGGCACGGTTGCGCTTGGCCGCTGGAGATTCGGAGTAAACGAAGAACCATTTGAACTCCGTCTCGAACCGCGTCCGCCCGCCGACGTGGCTTCTTCGCCGTCGATGCCCAGCCAGACCATCGGCACCGGGGCGAGCGCAGGCCCAGCCTCAGAGGGCTCGGCTACCTGGACACTTCGG
>DORQ01000078.1:3477-8918 GCA_003514205.1 Acidimicrobiaceae bacterium | reverse complement strand
AGTGCAGATGACGCCCCATATTGTCGCCATCTGCACACACTTTGCGGTCGCCTGACCGGCGGGCCAGTTCGGCAGGCTGCTCCCGGCCGTCGGGAGCGGTGCGGCCGCTCAGCGGTGCGGCCGCTCTCGGGGCGTTCAGCCGCAGAGTGCGCCGAAATCCACCTCGATTGGGGGAGACCCCTCGGGCGGGACCAGCACTGTTGTCTCACACAGCCCCTCGGTTTTCGCCATGTCTGTCCAGGAGCTTGATGCGGGCTGCAGTTGAAGCCGTATTCGATGGCCAATCTGTGATGCGTCGATCGGTAGAGCATGGCCGTGAGTCGACCAACTGGCCTGGATGCCGAGGCCCATTTGCCGCCTCGAAGGGGTCTCGCCGTCCTCTGGAGTTGGCCAATCGAGATCCGTCACGTTGACAAACGCCTGGCTAGTCGACGTCCCAGGCCCAAGTGCTGGATCACCGGCCGGTCGAGTCAACGGATCTAACTCCGCCTGGAGTACTAGGTCGCTTGGTGTCCTCACTACGATTCGTTCCACCTCAGCCCCTCGCCAGATTGGCCAAGAACGGAATTCTGAGGGTGTTGCCGGGCGTACCGACCTTGCCGCCTCAATCGTTTCCTCAATTGTTGGGTGAGGGACAAACCCAAGGGTCATCGAGGCCTGAATTGAAAGCACCGTGTCGGGATCCACGCGCCATGCAACGCTGGTTCCTGTGAATCGAGCCCCAGGGGAGCCGTTGATATCAACGAGTTCTAACCGACCGCCACCAACATCGTCATAGGAAAAGTCGGTCGAGGAATCCTTGGTAACCGTCAACATGAATTTGTCATCCTGGACAATGTGAAGCGTGGTGGTTTCCGCTTGCGTTGGCTCCCAGGGAACAAGTCCTTGGCCGAGCGTCATGTTCCCATCAACGTAATGCAGGTTCGGCAGGGCGATACGAAGGTCGCTCATGAGCCCACTGGCCATCCAAAGGGTTCCGTCGGCTTCGTGCCAGAAGAATGGCCCCGAGCGGTTGGCCTCAGTCATTCCCTCCGGGTACTGGAGGTTCGCAACGGTCTCGATACTTCGGTAGGAAATTTTCTCGACCGAAACCTTTTCAAAGCTCTCGTCGAGGCTCTTCCACACCGAAATTCCCACTCGGCGCGGGTCTGAGGTGACCAGGCGGAATTGGAGCGGTGTTTGGTCATCGGCCAATCCAGGTTTCAGGACTTCCGTTGTGGCGTCGGTACTGCCTTCGGGCGGGGACGGGGGGTCTGGCACTGGCGGCGGCGAGGTTGTCGGTGGAGGTGTCATCGGGGGTGCTGTCCACTGAAAGTCCTCCAAGGGCAAGCGGTACACAGTGCCATTTGGGGTACCGAACGTGTACGCCCGATCTGCGGACTCAGGCCTTGCTGAGCCGCCTGTGCCATTGTCGCCAGTTCGTGGCGAACTATTGGTGGTAGTCGGAGTTGGGACTGGTTCGGTTGCAACCTTGTGGGCGGTGTCTGGCTTGAGCTGCCAAGTGATGGCGGAACTTATTGCAGCAATAGCGAGAACCGAGGCCGCCACCGCCAACGCGAACCTGCGGTGAGGTCGTGGTTCGGGCTTTGCGCGGGGACCACTCCGTACCTCTTCAAGTATTGCTTTGAGGAGAGCCTCCTCTATTCGAGTATTCATGATTCGCTCCCAGTGAGGGTCGGTTGTGGTTGTGGCGGCAAGGTTCCTTGAAGGGCTCGGCGAGCTCGCGTGAGGCGCATGCTGACGGCGGCGGGGGTCATGGCGAGCGCTTCTGCGGCGGCGTTGACGCTCAGTCCGTCGATGGCAACGAGTTCGAACACGACTCGCTGGCGAATCGGTAGCCCCGCAATTGCGGCGCTAGCAGTGTCAGCTAGCCGAAGTGCGTCGAGTTGATCGCCCAAGGCCTCGTACTCGTCAGGGGTGATTTGGGCCCGCCCGGCGAGACGGTCTTGCAACGCGACTTTCCGCCGATAGGTGCGCTTGAGGTCGAGGAACTTTCGAGCGGCAATCCCCGCGATCCAGTGGCGAAGCGTCCCTCGGTCAGGCTGATAGGTGCCCGCGCCGAGCCACACTGCAAGAAATGTTTCTGCCACGATGTCGGCGACTTCATGAGGGTCATCGCAACGCCATGCGGCCGTCTTCAACACGTGGTCGACATGGCTGCGGTAGATCTGCTCGAACGCAGATTCATTGCCGAGGGCTACCTGTTCGACAAGGCGGTTTTCATCTGATTCGGTCACATCAGCTCCATACATGGTCTACGGCCGTAGGAGCGAGGATCCAACATCATTGGACAAAGATTTCTCCGGTCGAGGCGCTTCGCGGACGATTCGTGAATCGACTGGTGGTTCCGAAGAAGTCGAAGAAGCCGAAGCACCGTCTGAAGTGGCATCGACGAAGGGTTCGTACCGAGTTCAATACCTCTCAATACCTCTTGCAAGTTATCGAGATCTTCTGTACCAGTTGAACCAACAGGTCAGTACCTCGAAAGAAGGTGTGCAGTGACTAACAGGTTGGGTGGGGATCACGCAGCTCGCAACGCGCTATTAGTTGCAGCTGTAGCAGGAGTGGCCAGAGTCGTGCGACGCGACCATCAGCACGCTCATTCGTATCGTCCACAGCATTTCGCCGCGAGGCGGCGTGGACATGCGCTGCCACCGGTTCACGAACCTGTGGGCGAAGTTCTCTGGTATTGCTAGCCCAACGCCGCTCCATGTCATAGCGAGCCGCGTTCTCACCTACGATTGCCTGAACCCCTGAGGTGTTGAGGAGACAGTTGTGGATGTACGAGTTGGTGTGACGCAATCGATGCGCGAGCTTGAGGTTGAGCTCGAAGACTCCGCTGATCGCGAGGCCCTAACCAACAAGATAAATGAGGCCTTGGCGAACCCAGATGGTGTGCTGTGGTTGACCGACCGCAAGGGTCGCGAGATCGCCGTTCCTGTGGGCAAGATCGCGTACATCGAGGTCGGCCATCCTGACGAGCAACGCAAAGTTGGGTTCGGGGCCTAGTTCCCTCGCCGCTGTTCGACACGCACTCGTTACCGCCGCCCATGGGCTCACCTCCGCATTTGCTCGATCGAAGGCTTCTCTTTGTCACCGGTAAGGGCGGAGTGGGAAAGACCACGGTGGCGGCCTCGTTGGCGCTGCTCGCGGCGAGCGAGGGCAAGCGAACGTTGCTGTGCGAGGTAGATGCGAAGGGAAACCTGTCGGACTATCTGGGTACACCACCGCTCAAGTTCGCGCCGGTTGGGGTTCAGAAGAATCTCTTTGCGATGGCAATGGATACGGAGGAATCGCTTCGCGAGTATCTCAAGCTCCAGCTGAAGATCCCCCTGATCGCCAAGCTGGGTCCGCTTGCGAAGACCTTCGATTTCGTCGCAACTGCGGCCCCTGGAGTCAAGGAAATCCTGACAGTTGGCAAGCTTGCCTATGAGGTTCGCGAACGAAACTACGACCTGGTCGTGGTCGATGCCTCAGCTACGGGCCATGTGGTGGGGGAACTCGCCTCGCCCGTTGCAATGAGCGAGTTAGTGCGTGTGGGCGTTGTCCGCCAACAGACGGAATGGATGCTCAACATCCTTACTGATCCGGCGACAACTGGGGTGGTGGTGGTCACGACCCCAGAGGAAATGCCAGTCAACGAAACGCTCGAACTGATTGGGCGGCTAGAGGGCGAGACCAACATCAGTCTGGCGGCGGTCATCGCCAATCGCGTCCTGCCCGAGCTTTTTGCTCGCTCGGAGGAGGAGCTCTTTCACCAGCTTCGATCACCCAAGGTTGCAGCAGCGCTTGCGGAGGCGAGCAACGGCTCGGCTGAGGTGGTTCTCGAGGCGGCGCAGCTTGCTGTAGATCTTCGGCGGTCGCGGGCACGGCACCTGCGCTTCTTGCAGGAGGAGGTGCCCCATGGGGTTCCGTTGATCAACGTTCCGTATTTCTTTTCGAGATCCCACGGGATCCGAACCTCGCGCCAGGTTGCTGAACTCCTCGGAGAGGAGATCCTGTGAGCCCCACTGCGAAGCAGCAAACTGCCAGCATCGAACAGCTCGCCGCGGCCAAAGACGTCATCATTAGCACTGGATCTGGCGGGGTGGGCAAGACCACGACCGCCGCGGCGATCGCTGCTCAGGCGGCCGCTCAGCTTGGCGGCAAGGTCCTGGTGCTGACGGTTGATCCGGCCAAGCGACTTGCCAACGCCCTCGGGTTGGAGCGATTTGGCAACACCGAGACACGAGTGCCCGAGGCGCTGTTTGTTGACGCTGGGGTGAAGCCTCGGGGCGAATTGTGGGCCGCAATGCTCGACACGAAACAGAGCTGGGACGACTTGATCGCCCAGCACGCGCCCGATGACAGAACTCGTGACGAGATACTTGCCAATCCGCTCTACCAGAACATCACCGGAAAGTTCATTCAAAGTCACGATTACATTGCGATGGAGCGCCTCTTTGAGCTTCATTCCTCGGGGCGTTACGACCTCATTGTGGTCGACACGCCGCCAACGAGAAACGCTGTCGACTTCCTCGATGCGCCAGCGCGAATGGCCGACTTCTTCTCATCGAGGTTGCTGCGATGGCTCATTGCGCCGTATCGGTCTCGTGTGGTGGGGCTTGCTTCGAAACCGTTCTACTCAGTCGCCGATCGAATCCTGGGTACGCAGTTTCTTCAAGATGTCGCGGAGTTCTTCATCCTCTTTCAATCGATGTACTCCGGCTTCGTGGAACGAGCACAGTTGGTGGAGCGTCTCCTCGGCGGTCCGTCGACCAGCTTCGTTGTGGTGTCGACCTTGGAGGCCGCCCCTGCGCGGGAGGCAGAGTACTTCCTCAAGCTTCTACAGGATCGCGAGATGCATGTCGGGGCCCTCGTGCTCAACAAAGTGCTTCCCGACTACCTTCTCGATCCAGGTGCAGCGAATTTTGCTCGGCGATGTGTCAACGAGACCGCCGAATTGTGCGCAGTGGTTGAGGAGATTCTCGGTGAGACGAGCGGACTTGAACGAGTGCTGGCTGAAATTGGAGACAGTTTCTCGAACTATCAGATCATCGCCAAGCGAGAGGCTGAACAACGCTCCGAACTCTCCAGGATTCCTGCCTCGGTTGCCACTGTCCCGTTCTTCCCAGAAGATATCTGCGACCTTGCAGGACTGCTTGGAGTCGCCGAGAAGCTATGGAACTAACGGCGGCTTGGCTGCGGTGTCTTGGTGCAGCGCTTCTTCTCGTTGCAGTGAGCTGTTCTTCGACCGACACCTTTGTGCTCGGTGCTCCAAACGGGACCCAATCGACGCTGGAGGGTTGTTCGGCGGCCGGTGCTGACCGCTATCTCAGCAGCATCGTTACCGACGGCCCGATGGTTCAGGTGTTCCAGACTGACCAAGGGGCTCAGTGGGGCGCGAGAAACTGGCGGGAGTTCGCAGTGATGACTGCGGTGTGCATCTCTGAGGTGCCGGG
>DORQ01000078.1:0-3270 GCA_003514205.1 Acidimicrobiaceae bacterium | reverse complement strand
ACTGGGCGACACCGTTCGTTCCTCGAAGGTGCTGCGGGCCCTCGCAGGTCGAGGACGGCCCGTCGACATGGATCTGCGAGTCTGGGCGGGGGAGTTGAAGGGCAGGCCATGGGACGGCAAGCTTGGCACCTGCGCGTCGCTGCATCAGGTGCTTGACACTGTCTTGGTGGAATCGTGAATCGACATCGCCAATCTCCTCTGGCAACTGCACACCTGAAACGCTTGGTTGCGGAATGGGCGATGCTCGCGGACCTCTGTTTCAGCGATCTCGTGCTGTATGTCCCAGCGGGGGATTCCTCCTTTGAGATCATCAACCACATCAGGCCGAGCACCTCTCAGACCATCTATCACTCCGATCTGGTCGGGGAAATACGCTCAAACGACCAGCGCCCGCTGGTGTCGCAGGCGTACCTCAGCGGCGAAATGACTCACGGTGACATCGACTCTGCCTGGCTTGGCGAGACGATTCGCGTGTCGGCGATTCCTGTTCGTTGCGACGGACAGGTGATTGCAGTCATGTCTCGCGAATTCGTGTCTGCGGCTCGTGTGCGTCCCGGAGCGCTGGAACAGACCTACCTTCAGGTATTCGACCGATTCACGCAGATGATTGCAGCGGGAACGTTTCCCTTTCCTGAGGAACTAGTTCGGCTGACCAACACGCCCCGAGTGGGCGATGGCGTGATCCTCCTCAGCGCTGATGGCAGAGTGGAGTACGCCTCCCCAAATGCGACTTCAGCGCTGACTCGCTTTGGAGCCCGTGGAGTACTCATTGGGCAGCCGCTCGCTGCCCTGGGGGCCGATTCGCACGTACTGGCCCAGGCATTCGCGCAGGGAGCGCCGGGCGTCGGGGAATTGGAATCAGAGACCGAGGTGACTATCTCGGCTCGGCTCCTTCCCTTGCAGGACTCGACGGGGACCACTGGTGCCATTGTGCTTCTCCGTGACATCTCCGATCTCCGACGTCGCGATCGGCTCTTGATGTCGAAGGATGCGACGATCCGTGAGATCCATCACCGCGTGAAGAACAACCTCCAGACCATTTCCTCGATTCTTCGCCTCCAAGGTCGCCGACTCTCCGAGCCGACAGCCAAAGCGGCGATCGAGGAATCCGTTCGCCGTATCCGGTCGATTGCATTGGTCCACGAAACTCTCTCACGGGATGCGGGCGATGACGTTCGATTCTCTACCTTGCTTCGACCGTTGGTTCGCATGGTCGAAGAGAGCCTGGTCGCGCCGGATCGGCCAGTTCGCTTCACCGTGGAGGGAGATGGGGGAGTAGTTCCCTCCGCACTCGCTACATCGTTATCGGTAGTGCTGACGGAGTTACTGCAAAACGCTGTTGAACACGCGTTCACTGCTGTGGCCCATCGAGACGCTCCGCAGATAGTGATTCGGCTGGAACGGGTGTCTGAACAGCTGCGGATAAGCGTCAGCGACAATGGTGTGGGGTTCCCGGCCGAGTTTCACCAGCGTTCTCAACAGAGCCTTGGTATTTCCATCGTGAGTGCCCTCGTGGAGACGGAACTCCTTGGAACGATTGAGTTTTCCGAACCCCTCGCTCCGGAGCGCTCGGCCCCTGCGGCGGGTGCGGAGATCACGATCTGCGTGCCAGTGAATCGTCAGTCAGATACCGCAGAGCTCGGCACGGATCGTTGACGATGATGAATCGCCGATCTGACGCAGCTCAGCCCAGCCAGTACCCGTGAAGCTCAGCCACCACTCCTGAACGTCAGTGTGCCGCCGCAGCCCAGACGCGAGGTTGGCGGCACCAACGGCGCCGCCAACTAGGTCGCGATGTAGCGAGTGTGTTCTCAGGAGGGTCAGGCGGACTTGCGTTGCTTGGCCACCCAAGCTCGTCGCAACTTGCGTCGCTCGTCCTCTGAGGTTCCGCCCCACACGCCGGAGTCCTGGTTGGTCACGAGTGCGAACTCCAGGCACGGTTCCTTCGCTGCGCAAGCATCGCATACCGACTTGGCATTCTCGATCTGCTCGATTGCCGGGCCTGTGGTGCCGACCGGAAAGAACAGATCAGGATCGGTGTCCTGGCAGGCAGCGACGTCGCGCCAGTCATCATTTGCCAATGTCAGCGAGCGGTGAGAAGTGAGGGCCACGGTTCCTCCGAAGGATTCGTGCAAGGTTGAGGGAGTTTCAGGAGCTTTGTTTCACGTCAGGGCAAGGCCATGACTGCGCCAGTTGGCACCTCGCACAAGATTCCCGCCTAGCATGAACCGGCTGGTTCACCCATAGTTGGTCGAGACCTTGTGAAATGTGGAACAAAGTCAACCTACCGTCCACCTGTGAGTCTGTAAAGGAAAAGTTCGTGAGGATTTGACATGACACTAGTAGTTGCACATAGGGGCGCTTCTCGAGACTTTCCAGAGAACACAGTGGAGGCATTTCGGGCCGCAAAGGCACAAAACGCAACGATGGTGGAGCTTGATGTGCGTCGGACGCGGGACGGTTTTCTGGTCGTCCATCACGATCCTGAGGTGCGAGGGGGCGCCCATATCTCCGAAAGCGATGCAAAGAATCTTCCCTCTACGGTGCCCGGATTGGTCGAGGCAGTGGTGGCCTGCGCCCCACTCGCGGTGAATGTGGAGATCAAAAACTCACCGGGCGAGGCCGGGTATGACCCGACAGGCGCACTTGCCCTTGAGGCAGTGGCGCTGCTCGAGGAGCTTGAAGGGTGTCCTGAGATCCTGTACTCCTGCTTCGACCTTCCAACGCTGAACCTCATCCGCGGTTCCGGGACTCGGTTTCCGACCGGCTACCTCGTTCTCGATCCAACCACTCCGACCGACGCGATTGCCCTGGCAGTGGCGGGAGGGCACGGCGCAATTCACCCCTGGGATCCCTGCGTGACACAGTCCTGGGTGCAGGCATGCCGGGATGCGGGCCTTGACTGCAATGTGTGGACGGTGGATGACCCAGAGCGAATGGTTCAGCTCGCGGAATGGGGCGTGACTTCAATCATTACCAATGTTCCGGGCGTTGCCGTCGATGCGCTCGGTGTCCTCGGTCACTAAGGGTCGTGCTCAGCGGGGGTTCGTGCTCAGCGGGGGTTCGTGCTCAGAGGGTTCGAACCGTGCCACTGCCGCAAAGCCACCTCTGCGCTGAGCTCGTTCAAGCGCAGCGAGAACTGGGCGGCCAAGCACCCAACACATGGTGACCAGCGTGACCGCTCGCATGAGGTCCCACCCCAGTGACGTCGCCAGATGAAAGGCCCAAAAGGCTCTGAGGTTGCTGGTGAGGCTCGCACCTGGAACATAG
>DORQ01000125.1:7135-7891 GCA_003514205.1 Acidimicrobiaceae bacterium | reverse complement strand
AGATGCCACCCGCCTCGCCACCGTAGGCGCCCGCATGGAGCTCATTCCCACCCTGGCGGCAGCGGCGGCACGCGGAGAGGTCTCTCTCGGAATGCTCGACGCAGCCGCGCGCGTCTCTACCCCAGAGAACGAAGCGGTGATCGCCGAGATGGTATTGCTGTGCACCCCCTCGCAAGCGGCGCGAGTCTTGAGCACCTACCGGACAGTGAAAGACCAGCCGCTCCCGGGCGATTGCATGAATCCCGACCCTTCCAGCCCCGAGGGCACTCACTCACACCACGGTGAGCACAACTACTGGTGGCGTGAGTGGATCGACGCCGCTGGCCGCGGCCGAATCGACGCGGCGCTCGATCCACTCACGCTCGAACAGATCCGCATTGCTCGCGCCGCTCACCAAAACAGCCAGCCCGACCCTACGAACAATGGCAACACGCCTGATGTCGAAAGCGACCCAACCACTCGGCCAAAGCAGGCTTCGACCATCGAACTGATGGCCCGCGTCGCGCACGCCGCTCTCACGCAGGCAGAACGAACTGGCGCTCGCGATGTCGGCAACGAACTATATCAGGTGCAGGTTCACGCGGATCTTGCCACGGTTGCAGAGGTGTTGGGAATCGCTCTAGATCCGAGTCTCCCAGTGGGGCTTAGTCGTCAAGCCTTCATGATCAACCGCAACGGCACCACCACCCAGCTCTCTGATGCTCAACTCGCCGAAGCAATCTGCTCGTCGACCCTGCAGCTCCTCATCCATGAAGC
>DORQ01000125.1:5703-6948 GCA_003514205.1 Acidimicrobiaceae bacterium | reverse complement strand
CGAGCGCTGAACAAACGCGCAACCAATACCTGCGAGTATCCAGGCTGCGCAACAACCCGGCACTTAGAGGCGCATCATGTGACCTTCCACTCAAAGGGTGGCGCCACTGATCTCGACAACCTGCTCCTGCTGTGTTGGCATCACCACCACCAACTCCATCGGAACCAGTTTCAGATTCGCCATGTTGCGCACCAGACCTTCGCGTTCTATGACCGACACGGCAGCTGTCTCGGTTCCAACACCATGACCGGGCCGCAACCAGATACCCAACCGCTCCACTTCAACAAGGCACCCGACTGTCCGCAGCCAGCCGGCGAAACACCGAGCCCGCACCTCAGAATCACTGATCCAACCGCCGCACGACCTAAAGGCGGCGGCGAACCGCTCACCCAATTCGGGCTCGACGTATTCCTCCACAACCTGCTCTCGGCGGCATAGCGCTCTAGGCGGTGGAGGACTCTGCCCCAGACATTGGTTCTGCGATGGGCGACTGAAGCTGCCGTTGAAGATCAGCAAGTACGCGCGCTCGTTCCTGCCGGTCGAGCTGGTGCGCCACCATAGAGACGATCCGATTTCGCAGGAGGGTTCGCAACCCGGCGAGGCGGTTCCCCGACAGGCTCACTCCGTCGAGACCTTCGTCACGGTCTGCTGCGCGACCGGCGTCAGCCCATATCCGATCTGCCCGTTGGTAGATAGCTATCCAGCCAGGATTCTCCCGACCCACTAGTTCCTCAAGCTCCACAGACTGCGTCGATTCGACAGCGAGTTGCATCAACTTCGCCCGAGATTCAGCCATGTTGGCGGCGCGAGTCGATTCCCCCTGCCGGTAGTAGTAGCTGATCTCACCGGTATGAGCGACGACCGTGGTCGGCTCAGCAAAGGCGATCCGCACATAGAAGTTCAGGTCCTCGCCAGCTGACGCCTCCTCGACATAACGGATCGAATGAGCGTCAATGTGCGACCGACGAACAATTGGCGTCATGTGGCACTCACGGTCGGCGAACCATCGGCGGCGATCCACCACGAACGGGGTACCGACGCCAACTGCGCCACGAAACGTTTGACGTGCGCCAACCGCCACTTCACCACCAGCATCGGCGGTAAACCCGATCAAGTGATCGGTGACGGCCACGGCTCCCGGAAATTGCTCAGCCGCAGCCAACATCGAAGCCAGCCGGGTGGAGGCCCAAAGGTCGTCGGCGTCGGTTGGGCAGATCCACTCGCCACGAGCTGTATCAATCGCCA
>DORQ01000125.1:2757-5391 GCA_003514205.1 Acidimicrobiaceae bacterium | reverse complement strand
GTTTCGGGCCGCCATCGTCACGCTGATTGTTGGTGTCCCATTCATGCTGTTCGTGTCCCACTCATGAGGCGAAGAGTTCGAGCAGATGTTCCTTCTGAACCTTCCCTGTGCCAGTCCTCGGGAGTTCGTCGACAAAGCGGATCTTCCGAGGCGACTTGTAGTGCGAGAGCCGGTCCTCCGCCCATGCGAGCAGCGTCTCCTCAGCCAGGGCGGAGCCTGGCGCCACCCGCACCACTGCACACGGCACTTCGCCCAGAGTCTTGTCCGGAAGCCCGATCACTGAGGCCTCCAACACCTCCGGGTGCTCCTCCAAGGCCGCTTCGACCTCCAGGGGATACACAGAGAACCCTCCACACTTCACGGTGTGCTTCTTGCGACCGGAAAAGATGATCGTTCCAAATGGCCCCACCCGAACGAGGTCACCGGTGCGAAGCCAGCCGTCTGATGTCAACGCCGCCGTGGTCGCCTCTGGGGAGTTCCAGTACTCCCGAAGAACCCCAGGACCTCGAATGAGCAATTCGCCGGTGTGCCCAATCGACACAGCTTTGTCACCTTCGTCGACCACCTTGAATTTGTAGCCAGGAAGCCGAAATCCCAACGCGTCACCGAATCCAACGGGGATCATTGGCGGCGACACTTTCGCAGCCACTCCCCCTCCAACCTCAACCATTCCGTAACCCTCCACGAAGGCCGCCTCGCCAACCGAACCGATAAGCGGAACCTTCGCGCTTGAGCCGTATCGTTTGAACAGCCGGATGAGGTCCGGAGGCATGACATCAGCGCCGGACATCCACAAGCGCACAGAACTGAGGTCCTTCTCGGCTGCACCCGCTTCAGCCATCATCCGGTACATCGCAGGAACTCCGACAAACGCCGCTGCTCGTCTGGACTCAATTGCGACCAGTGTCTCAGCCGCCCTGAACCGCTCCGAAAAGTAGACCGCGAGCCCAGCCGACATCAGGCCAATCAGAGTTGCGAATCCCATGATGTGAGCCACCGGCAACGCAACGACCACCTCGTCGTGGCGAAGGTTCGCCGGGAAAAGCGTGGCAAAAGCCGACTGGCCAAGTAACGAACGATGACTCAAGGCTGCGCCCTTAGGAGCACCCGTGGTCCCGGAGGTGTACATCAACGCTGCGACGTCCTCGGCACCAGGTCGAGCAGGCGCCACCGTCGGGAACTCGCCCATCAACTCGCTCACGTCGCGAATACACAGCACCGCTCCGGAGTCCTTCTCGACGTGCGATATCTCTGCTGGCCGCATTTGCGGGTTGATCGGCACTGCAATTCCACCAGCTCGGGCGACGGCCAAGCAGGCCAGGAATTGATGGTAGGTATTCGGAGTGGCAAGCACCACTCGATCATGGGGCTGAATCTTCGCCGCGATCGCATTGCTATACGCAGTCACCAACTCGTTAGCTTGCCGGTAGGTGAGAGTTTCTCCGCTGGCACCGTCAGTCATGAGGACCCGATCGCCCCAGATTCCTGACAGCCGCTCGGCGAAGTTGGCCAGCGTGAGTCCACGCCCAATGACTAGGTCGATTCGGCGCGCGTAGTGCAGTGTCATGATGACTCGATCTTGGAGACTGGCGCGTAGGCAAGCAACAGGTTTTTCTCCCCGACTGTTGGAAAGTGCACTGTTGCCTCTTGGGACTCTCCTGATCCTCGAACAGAGAGAATAACTCCCTCGCCCCATTTCGTGTGCGCCACGGAGTCTCCCGCCCGAAGGCCCGCAAGGTGAGCCCCCATGGCAGAGGAAGGCGGTGGCTTCATGGCTGGGTTTCGACTTTCGATCGCCGCACCGGACCCTCCAAAAACGCGTCCCCCTCCCATGGAATCCCACGACTGGGCCGGTGAGCGCGAGCCGGATCTTGAGCCGTAGTCCCCACCCGAGCCATAACCTTCTGTCTCATACTGGCGTCGCGGCCGACGCCGACTACCGGTCTCGTTGACGTGAGTGGCTGGGAGCTCGTCGAGAAATCGTGATGGCGGGTTGTACTGAGTTGCTCCATTCAGCATCCGTGTCGCAGCGCTTGAAACATACAGTCGCTCCCGTGCTCGGGTAATGCCCACGTAGGCAAGGCGACGTTCTTCTTCCATCTGGTGAGGTTCATCGAAGGTCCGTGCGTGCGGAAAGATGCCGTCTTCGCAGCCAACAAGGAACACCACTGGGAACTCAAGACCCTTAGCTGCGTGCAGGGTCATCATCACCGCTGCCGAGTCACTGTCATCAAGTTGATCGGTGTCGGAAACCAGACTCACCTGTTCAAGGAACTCTTCGAGCGTCTCAAACTCGCGCGCAGAACCAATGAGTTCGTCAAGATTCTCGAGCCGACCCTCTGCCTCAATGGTTCCATCCGCCTCGAGCTCGCTGCGAAAGCCACTGAGGTCAACAATCCGCTCAATGAGCACCGACGGGCCGCGGGCAACAAACTCCTGAAGCTCCTCAAGAAGCGACAAGAAGCTGGCTATCCCACGAAGCGCCGGTCCCGAGACACCCGCCTCGAGTGGGGACCGAAGCGCATCAATGAACGCAATCTGCTGTGACTTCGCCAACGCGTCGAGCCGAGAGATACTCGAGTCTCCAACTCCACGTTTGGGGAGGTTGATGACCCGCTTCACACTCACTTCATC
>DORQ01000125.1:0-2584 GCA_003514205.1 Acidimicrobiaceae bacterium | reverse complement strand
CGCCGATCGTAGAAACGGGTACCCCCAACCACCTTGTACGGAATTCCCGACCTCAGAAACTGCTCCTCAACGACCCGAGATTGCGAATTCGTTCGGTAAAAGACGGCGAAGTCTGACCACCGATAGGNNCCCGGAATCACGCAGCCGAGTGATCTCATGGGCAACCCACTGAGCTTCCTCGCTCTCATCCTCCGCGCCAAACCGTTGAATCTTTTCTCCCGCTTCTCCTTCGCTAAAGAGGTCCTTCGGTACGCGCTCAGCGTTGTTCGCAATTACTGCGTTTGCGGCATCAAGGATCGTCTGCGTTGAACGATAGTTTTGCGCAAGGACCACCGTAGAAGCGTCCGGGAATGCCTTCTCGAAATCGACGATATTGCTCATGTCCGCGCCACGGAACGCGTAGATCGAGTTGTGCACCACGATGCCGCCAGCAACAAAGTTGTGGGTCTGAGCGACCTCAAGGTCATGAACCGCGCCCGAGTATGTACTCCTAGTCACATCGGTTACGTCTGCTTCCGCAGAACCCAATGTTGCGACAGAGCCATTCTGCGCGGGTTCGGCGACTAGCAGGTTGAACCCCGCCCGGAGCTGTGCTGCTGGCAGGCATCGATAAGCACGAGCGCCAACCTTCATCGAGCGAATCAGGATCGAATCGGATCTCAGCGTAACCGCCCGCGCTCGCCGAAGCGCTTGCTCATAGTCCTCCCACTGCTCGATGCGCCCATCAGCTTCCAGCATGTGACCCGCCGTTCCGCCAAACATGGTGAGAACAACTGTTGCTCCTCGCGGTCCCGCAACGAGATGGGGAAACTCGGGATGAAGGAGGTGATCATCGAACAGCTCCTTTCGAGCACGTTCGAAGAGAAGGGAATCCGACTGAGCCACGTTCAGCTGAACCCCGTAGAGCAGTGCCATCTCTTCCAGCCAGCGATTCGCCAGTTGCACAGTTGGCTCCCAACGGAGCACCCACCGGAGAAGGCGCTGCGCCGGTTCGTTTCCGGGATTCTCGAACCCAGTGCTGCGGCCAGCACCAAGCCCGAATCCGGGATCACTGCATGCAACGATCTCGATTGTGCCGTCTGTCGGGTCAGATTCACCCCAACAGACGAAATACCCGTCCTGTCGGTCCCAACGGGCAGGAATCAGGTGCTGAGGAGTGCAGGTGAGTTCCATGTCTCCAACAGCGACACTCACAACCTCGCCCTGCCACTGGCCAGAGAACGTATGGGCGACTGTGGAGAACTCAGTGGCTCCATCTGCCCCGATCGAGGCAACCTCGGCTCCCTTGGCTACGTCCGAGATTGCGAGAGAACCCCCCGACGCCGAAATCAAGGTCTGTGGGAGCACACACTGATCTCCATCTCCCACCACGCAGACATTGCGGTGCGTTGAAGCGAGGAGCTCTACGAGCGCATTTTGCACCGGGTTCGTGTCCTGATACTCATCCACCAATACATGGCGAAACCGTTGCTGGTAGATCTCAAGAACGTCGGGACAACGTCGGAACATCTCAACCGTGTTCAGGAGAAGATCATCGAAATCCATTGCGCCAGCGCGCAGCAGCCGAGCCTGGTACTCCACGTAGACGTCAGCAATCCTTCGCTCGAGAATCACCTGGGCGGCGGCGGAGTAGTCGGCCGTCGATTGGCCACGGTTCTTCGCCGCCGAAATTGCCGCCTGCACTGATCGGGGCGAAAGCTGCTTAGGGTCCAGTGACATATCCCGGAGGATGTAGGTAATCAATCGCCGCGAATCGGTTTGGTCATAGATCGTGAACTGTGAGGGATATCCCAGCCGGGTGGCGTCTCGTCGGAGGATTCGCACGCAAGCAGCGTGAAAGGTCGATACCCACATCTTGTGCGCGACCGGACCCACGAGTTCTGCAACTCGCTCCCGCATCTCCGATGCAGCCTTGTTCGTGAACGTGATGGCCAAGATCTCGAACGGGGAGATTCCAAGCTCAGCGATGAGGTACGCGATACGCCGGGTCAAGACCCGGGTCTTGCCGGAACCCGCTCCAGCAACCACCAGCAGAGGCCCCTGGGGGTGAATGACGGCCTCGTGTTGAGCACGATTGAGGCCTTCGAGTAGATCGTCTACAGACACCCCGCCAACCTAGCGGGCGGCCACGACACGAAAATCCGCTCTTACAGGCGACCGAACGAGACAGGCTTCGAGGTCTTATAGATCCCCGAGACCTTTACCACGTCACCGGAATGAGGCGCATGGACCATTTGCCCACCGCCGATATAGATGCCGACGTGATGGACCGGACTTCCGCCGAAGACGAGGTCACCTGGCTGAAGCTCCTCCTCACTGATCCGTTGCGTCATTGCACGCAGCGATCGTGAGGAATGCGGGAGGGACCTTCCAGTTGCAGCGTAGGCAAACATGACCAGGCCGGAGCAGTCAAAGGAGTTCGGGCCAGAGGCCGCCCAGCGGTAGGGGTCACCCTGTTGTTCCATCGCGACCTGGACAGCTTTCGTTGCGCCAGCCGGTACTGGCACAACTGACCGCGCAGCAACTGGCACTGCCCCCGAGGTCGCCGCACGTCCACCAACTGCCTGAGGTCGACGGGCAGCGG
>DORQ01000110.1:383-4339 GCA_003514205.1 Acidimicrobiaceae bacterium | reverse complement strand
GATTCCTGGTCGGCTTCCGAAACGATTGGTTGGATCCAATGGCTCAACTCGATTTCCAGATCTTCGACGCTGACAACCACTACTACGAAGCGCCCGACGCGTTCACCCGTCATATCGAACCAAAGTTCGCTCGACGCGGGATGCAATGGGTCACGGTCGAGGGCAAGACTCGTTTGCTCGTGGACGGCAAACTGAACCGGTTCATTCCGAACCCGCTGTTCGACCCTGTTGCCCGCCCCGGATGTCTCGATGACTACTTCCGCGGAAAGTCCGCAGGCGACGACATCCGGTCAGCCTTTGGTGCGCTTGAACCGATCAGTCCTGCGTATCGCAATCCAACCGATCGCCTGAAGGTGATGGATGAGCAGAACATGCAGGGCTGTTTCATGTTCCCGACCCTGGCAGTTGGCATGGAGGAAGCCGTCAAGCATGACCCCGACCTTGCCCATGCCGTGTTTCGGGCATTCAACCGGTGGGCGGTTGATGATTGGGGGCTCAATGTCGAGGACCGAATTCTCACTGCTCCCTACATCACACTTCTGGATCCGGCACAGGCGGTGGCCGAAGTGGAGTGGGCAATTGCAGGCGGTGCCCGGGTTGTGGTGATGCGATCGGGCCCAGTGGTGGGGCCGAACTTCAGCCGTTCCCCAGCCGATCCCTTGCATGATCCGGTGTGGGCTCGACTGAATGAGGCAGGCATTGCCGTGGCGTATCACTCGGGGGAATCGGGATATCACCGCTACGCGGCCGACTGGGGTGAGTCTCCCGAGATGGAAGCGTTTCGCTACTCCCCCTTCAAGTCACTCACTGTTGGGCATCGGCCGATTTTCGACACCATCAGCGCACTTCTCGCACACGGGCTCTTCGGTCGATTTCCGAATCTTCGTGTCGCAACCATCGAGTCCGGTTCGGACTGGGTCGGGGAGCTTGTCCCCAAACTCGAGAAGTCGTTCAAGCAAGTGCCGGCGGCGTGGGGAGCGGATCCAGTCGAGGTCCTCCGACGCCACGTGTGGGTTTCTCCCTACTACGAGGACGACATTGTTGGGTTAGCCGAGGCGCTCGGTGTCGATCAGGTGATGATGGGTTCCGATTGGCCGCATGCGGAGGGTATTGCCGAGCCGAGCGAGTTCATCAACGACCTCACTGGATTCGACGAACCAGGAATTCGGAAGGTGATGCGGGACAACGCACTGGCGCTGTCGGTGCCGCGTCCAGTGTGAGGTCAATGACTCACCTCGCCTAGGTTGGTCAGCCAATGATCCTCGTCGACTTGGTGCGCGCCTCAGCGTCCCGCCCTGGCAAACCACTGTTCACTGATCTGTCGCTGACGATCTCCACTGGCGACCGGGTAGCCATCGTTGGAATCAATGGCTGTGGCAAATCCACCTTGCTCCGCTCCCTCGCCGGAATTGAGAACCCCGAATCAGGAACCGTGAGAATTGGCCGCGACGCGGTGGTGGTCATGTTGGAACAGGAACCTCGGTTCAGCGGCGTGACTGTCTCCGAAGCGGCGGGAGGCTCCTGGGAATCGGACGCAATCCTCGATCGCTTGGGGCTTGGGCCGCTGCTGTCGGAATCAGTCGACACGCTCTCAGGAGGCCAGGCGAAGCGGGTCGCGCTTGCGAAGGCGTTGACGGCAGATTCCGATCTACTCATTCTCGATGAGCCGACCAACCACCTCGACCTCGATGCCATTGGCTGGCTCGAAGAATGGCTTGCCCGCTATTCCGGGGGCCTTGTGCTCGTGACCCACGATCGCCATGTGCTTGACCGAGTCACCAACAGGATTGTTGAGTTGGACCGAGGCGACGCGTTTGTCCACGAAGGCGGTTACGACGCCTACCTTGAAGGAAAATTCGAGCGTTCTCGTCGCGATGCAACTGCCGAGAAGGTTCGCCAAAACCTGGCCCGTAAGGAACTCGCCTGGCTTCGTCGGGGCGCGCCCGCTCGAACCTCCAAGCCCAAGGCGAGAATCGAAACGGCGACGGCAATCGTCACCGGCAAAGCGCGGAGCGAGGCCCGATCCGGCGAGCTGCCGCTGCACTTTGATACTCCACGCCTCGGTGACCAAGTGATTGAGCTTCACGGGGTCGGCCATTCCTACAGCGAATCCTCGCCCCTGCTGTTTGGTGGAGTCGATCTTTTGTTGGATCCGCGGGAGCGGCTCGGCATTGTTGGGGCGAACGGCACCGGCAAGTCCACACTCCTGGAAATCATGGCTGGGCGGCTGAACCCGAGCGAGGGCAGAGTCGTTCGTGGCCAAACTGCACGGGTCGGGTACTTCGACCAGCGTGGTCGAGAACTCGATCCGAAGATGAGGGTCCGAGATCTCGTTGCCGGGCCCCATCGAACACCAGACCACCACGACTCAGCCCTGATGGAAGCGTTCTGGTTTGATGGCGACGCGCAGTACGCCCCTGTTGGTCTGTTGTCGGGTGGCGAGCGCCGTCGACTTCAGTTGCTCGTGACCCTTGCAGAGAAGCCCAATGTCTTATTTCTTGATGAGCCAACCAACGACCTAGATCTCGACACGTTGCGTTCTCTTGAGGACTTTCTCGATGAGTGGCCAGGGGCGCTCGTTCTCGTGAGCCACGATCGTGCGTTCCTCGAACGAACCGTCGCGGATGTGTTGGTGCTCGACGGTCAGGGCTTTGCCGGACGAAAGCCAGGGGGGTACGCCTCCTACGAGGAGGAACGGCATATGGTGCCGCGTCGTCGCGGGTCGATCGCGAACAATGACCAGGGCTCTCGGGACGAGATCCCAGTTGTGGACGCGGCGGCCAGCAAGAATCCCTCCACGGAGGGTTCCACCACGGAGGGTTCCACCACGGCGCGAGCAGCGCAGAACCCTGGAGCGCCGCAGCGCAGCCCGTCCACGATGCGGCACAGAATCCGGGCAATCGAACGCCGACAAGCTGAGCTACACGCACAATCGGACTCGTTGAATGGTGAACTTTCGCAGGCTGGTGCAGATCATCAACGAATGATTGAAATCGGCGAACTGCTCAATTCTTCGATGCTTGAACTGGAGTCCCTTGATGAGGAATGGATGGGAATCGCAGCCGAAGCCGAGGAGCGAGGGCTCACCCTCTGATCGCGGGGGAATCAAAGAGCTGAGGCGCCGCATAG
The DNA here is from genome assembly GCA_003514205.1 of Acidimicrobiaceae bacterium. Lineage (GTDB taxonomy): Bacteria > Actinomycetota > Acidimicrobiia > Acidimicrobiales > Microtrichaceae > UBA11034. The sequence goes on along the minus strand of DORQ01000110.1, from coordinate 1,210 downwards.
GAATTGGGGTGAACTACCCACCTCCCTGCCTTGTTGAATTGATCGACAGTCGGTACCCTGTTTCTAGGCGTCTTATTGCCTGAAGCGATCTTATGATGCACGAAGTGCATTGAAACTCGCTCCAACCCGGAGGTTATTGTGCGGAACAAGGTCGGACTCACTGCTGGCGTGGCCACGATGGTCCTTGCCTGCCTGTGGGCCGGAACAGCAGGATCCCAGGAGCTTCCGCCAGCTCCAACCACCACCGTCGCTCCCGACGAGACCACTGCTCCGTCGACCACGGTTTCGGAGGGTGTCGCAACAACCACCACGACCACCGTCGCGGAACAACCCGGTGAGGGCGCCATTCCTGCGCAGCCTGACACCACGATCGTTGAGCCAACTCCGGCCGAGCTCGCCGCTATCAAACTTGACCCGGCTGCCCTTCCCGGATCTCGGGTTGCCGAGGGCTGGATGGACTTTGTTGTCGATTTCAAGGAATCCCCAGCACGCAGCTGTTCGGGCAGAATTCCCGTCGTTCCCGAAACTCAGCTCAACGCTGTGGATGGCGAGGGCGGTCGAATCGGAGCGCTCTACGGAACAGCGCCGGCCGACAAGGGGACCGTCGGAGTCTTCCTCGTGGGGCTCAAAGCGATGCCCATCGGCATTGCGGTGTTGAGCGGAAGCAACGCCAACTGCGAGTTTGATGCCATCGGGCTTGGTTCGTTCACTAGTTCGAACTCCGAGGTGCACCTTGATGGAATCGGCCTGGGCTTGCACCCCGATGCCTACGACAATGGTGACTTCGTTCGGAAATTCAAGATCGATGCCAGTGTGTCAAAACGAGA
>DORQ01000110.1:0-232 GCA_003514205.1 Acidimicrobiaceae bacterium | reverse complement strand
GCCACCCCTGTTCTCGACCTTGGCGCAGCAGAGCGTTTCCTCCTGCGCAAACGGCCAGGGCTCGCGATCGAGCTTCCCGAACCGTCGATCTATCAGGGCGCTCCAAGCACCACTGCCCCGGCCGCCCCGGTGAGTGGCAATCCGGCTCCCCCTGCGACCGTGGCCGACAAGCCGGCTGAAGAGCCCGCCGCGCCGCCAGCAGTAGCCCAACCGCCGGCAGCGTAATTGGCGT
>DORQ01000246.1 GCA_003514205.1 Acidimicrobiaceae bacterium | reverse complement strand
CCCCTCACCCCACACTCATCGGTGAAGAGCCCGATAAGGGAGCCGGCAGTACTCCGGCACATCCAGCCCACCCGCACGGATGCACCACCTGCATGAGGTCCAATCATGGAGGTGCACCGAGCACAAGAATTCGAAATAGTGATGAAGGCTAGTCCCGCCGGCCGACCCGCCACTACGATGCACACTACAAGCATGAGAGGGAGCCGAATGGGAGCCTACAGCTCTGGCAGACTAGCATCGCGCCCGAGGCAAGCAGACGTTGTTTATGTTGAGTCCGACGACATAACAATCGAAGAGCCCCAGGCTAGTCCTAGCATCTTCGGAAACGCCGACCCGAACTCCAAGGACATACTGGCCGGGATCACTGCATTCCTGCCCGCCGAAGCGCTAGCCTTTCACACGCTTGCTGGCGCCTTCCTTGGCGAGCAACCACCCCTCGCCGACGCAATCCTTACCTTTGCCATCCTTGCGCTAGTTTCAGCACTTGTGCTCTTAGGTTGGTTCCGAACACCGCACAATAGCCGCGCGAAGGACCGATTAGTGTGGGCAATCGCTTTGTCTACATGGGCAGCGGCTGCCTACATGGCAGCCATGCCCGACTCTTTCGCGCACGAGTGGGACTTCTACACACCCACAGTGGGTGGCTTGGTGGCTTTGGCTTCCGCAATACTGATTCCGAATGTTGCAAGTGCATGCGGATTTGGAGTGCGGATGCATGAGTAGACGCTTTCTGATCTCCGACGAGAAAATGCTTGAGGAACTTGCAGAGATTGTCACCGACTCATCGCTCTATCAAGCCGACATGCCAGTTGGCGTCATGGTCGATGATGGACTCACCAAGAAATGGATCCTTTCTTCGGGCGCAACAGGATACGACGAACTTGTTCGATCCGCCTTGACTGATATCAAGGATGGCGCCGACTTCTCGGAGCGTCAAATCTCCTCCGAGCAGTCGCTCTATGTCTTGCCGCTTAGAATCCCGCGAAAGCGTCGAAAGGCACCAGACGCATACGTATTTGGCATAACGGCACCACGTCCTACCGATTCGCACTTTGCCCCCATAACCCTTCGCATCCTGGCGTCGCGCTGCACGGCACTGCTGGCTGCCTCGTATTCTGCCAGCGGACCAAACCTCTTGATCGCACGAGCATTTCAAGCCGGATGGCCTGAACTGGGTCTTGAGTTGATCTGTCACGAGTACGGAATTGATGCCGCAATTCTCTGGACATACCAGTACGAAAAGCTGCTATTCGAGTCCTATACAACCGTGGGCGTCCCAAATCGCCGATACCATCTAGGTCGGGGCAAGGGAATAGTTGGCCAACTGTCGCCAACTCGAAGGGTTGTTGAGTATTCGCCCCCCCGGTCATTGCTAAAGCCATTTCACCCGGACTTGTTTGAGGAAGAGCAATGGGACGGGTGTCAAGCATTCGCCGTCTGTAGTCAGGGGAGCATGCTCGGCGCGGTTTCTCTCTACTGGAAAGTCGGGCGAGAACGGAGGACTCTGACTCAGGATCAGACCTCCACCCTTGGCGACTTGATGTATGGATTCCTGGTCCAAGAGGCAGCGGAACTCGCTCTTCTTGAAAGCGAAGAGCTTCACGAGGCTCAGCTACAGCGCCTTTTGCCTGCGCAAGCCCTCACGATGTTCTTGCACGACATTCAGAAGGCTCTGCGTGATGCCGTGACTTCAATGAATGCGGCAGCCGTTTCGCTGGGTGCAAGGCCGGGTGGAGGCGCCGCCTTGAGCAGCAACCTTATTCAAAATGCGCAGTTCATTGATGCTTGCATGAGTAGAATGAGCCGGCTAGCGCTCCTCCAAGAAGAGACGCATACGACTCGCCGCGTCGATCTGCAGCGGCTCTTGACAGATAGTCGACCTATGTACGAGATCAACTCGGGCGCACGCGTCACGGTAGATGCTGGTGGCGAGCAACTCGTTGTCCGTGGCGACCGTCTTGCGATTGAGAGGGCGATTCTCAACCTCGTAACAAATGCAGTATATTGGACGGAGGCTAAGTTGACGGGAGAGCGCAAAGTGGAAGTCACACTGCAGAGGGAAGGCGACTGGGCCCTTGTGAGCGTCTCTGACACTGGGGTTGGGATCCTCCCGGACATTAAGGACCACATCTTGGACAGGTTCACTTCGGGACGGCCTGAAGCCGGAACGGGCATGGGCTTGGCGTATGTTTCTGCAACGATGAAGGAGCACCGAGGCTACGTGAAGTACCGGAACAATTCCAAGCGCGGGGCGACGTTCGAACTGCATTTTCCGCTGGAGGTGCGTAATGAACGTTGAGGGACGAAGAATTTCTGCCCTGATGGTCGACGATGAATTGGATTCTGCCTTTATCCGTGGGGTGGTCAAGGGTGCCGCTGAGTATGGGGTGGATATCAAGGGAATCCCTGGGGGGGATGACATTCGTTCCCAGTTACAGCACGCAGATGCGGACGTGGTCATTCTCGATTTGAAGATGAGCGCCAATGCTAAGCAGCTGGCCCGGCAGTGCGTGCGCGCTAAGCCCGGCGTCGCAATATTCTTCTGGACGGGGTATCCAGCCGATCCAGAATTTCTTGATCTCGATCAGACCATGAATCCTTTAGTCCGTTGCGCGAAAGGCGCGAAACTCAAGGGGGCAGACGTCAACCGTCAAATTCTGGCCAACTCGCTGATAGCTCCCATTGCGCAGTTGTTGGAAGCGAGCCGACCTGGAGCCCGGGCCCAAGAGTCCCTCACGGAGGATCACTCCGGAACTGGAATCTTCAGGATGACGGTAGAAGAGTTCTGTAATTTGGATCAGGGCACTGCCATGGAAGTTCTTCATGACGCGATGGAACAATGTAAACCCGCATCTTCCATCATCTTTGAGGAGTCGCAGGCGGAGTGGTTGCTTGTGGCGGGTCCGCAACTCGACGTCATTCGGTGGGGGGCCTCTTTGGCCAATATGCCGGACTCGGCACGAATGCGTGACCTTGGTAACAGGTATGGGTACATGCCCGTTCTTGTTGTTAGGCCAGTTGAGGCTGATGAGCTAGGTTTCATTGGTGGTCAAGATAGCGGATGGTCAGAATGTGGGCCTGGGGATTTTTACCCGACGTTGGGTGTCGACTTCCTTCGCGGTAAGACCAAGACGGGCCAAGTACACTTGGATACGGGCACTCCTCGCACGCTCCTCTCTCTCGAGGAGCTTGAGGCTGCTGGAGCGCTGGGTGATTACGGAAACATGGACTTGAGGGAGGCCGTTCGTCTTCCATCACAGCCATTCATTTGGCTCGACAAGAGACTGACTTTGGTACTTTCAGATGGCCGCGACTCCCGCACTGTGGACGTTCGTGTGATGGTGGTAAAGGACTGGAAAAGCTCGCCCTTCACGCGAATGTGCAGCCACGGTTCTTGCCCTGGGAGTGAAGCTTTGGGGTCGAAGTACATGTGTGGTCGGCGTGCGGTGGGCCTCTTGGGGAGAGACCTGCTGATCGCCGGGCAGCTCGTTCTCGTTCTAGACGGGGTCGAGCGCCGCACGAAGTTCCTCGGCTCAACAGAGCCCGAGAGGCGCCAGAGGCGCCGGCTATTTCGCTGACATCGAACTCTCATTCCGTCTCGATCCGGAAGGTGGTGCTCCCTGCGACAACAGCGAACAGATGCTTTGCGCGGTGCCAACGGCGGCCTTCTGGCGGACGTGGGGTGACGATTACGAGTAGGTCAGGGTGAAGGCTTCCCTGTGTTGCGATTATTGATATCCGCCGATGGCGGCCGATTGGATGCCAAGGCTCGCTAACTGAGGCCCCCCTCTCCGATCTCACGAGAGGCTCAACCAGGCGCCCAGACTGGCCCAAGCAGGGCCGTAATTGCCTGAGCTGGGTTATCCGGCTCTTCCGACCTGAGTGTGGGGTGAGCACGACTC
>DORQ01000223.1:4599-4720 GCA_003514205.1 Acidimicrobiaceae bacterium | reverse complement strand
GCTTGGGTGAGGCCGGCGACAAGTTGGTCGTAGATGCCGCGTTGGGCGATCACCCGTGTCGGTGAGGTGCAGATCTGGCCCGAATGGAAGCCCCATACCGATGCGATGCCGCCGATAGCCG
>DORQ01000223.1:0-4451 GCA_003514205.1 Acidimicrobiaceae bacterium | reverse complement strand
TCGTCAAACACGATGCAGGCACCCTTGCCGCCCAGTTCGAGCAGCAGGCGCTTCATCTTCGAACCGCCAACCTCGCCAATCCGCTGACCGACGCCCGTGGAGCCGGTGAAGCTGATCATGTCGACCTCGGGTGCCGACACCAAGGCCTCGGAGGCGGCGATATCAGTACCGCACATGACGTTGATGACCCCGGGAGGGAATCCGGCTTCATGCATCAGTTCAACGAGCTTGATGACCGCAAGCGGATCTTGGGGAGCTGGCTTCACGATCACGGTGTTGCCCATCGCCAACGCGGGGCCGATCTTGCCAGCCATGTTGGTGACCGGGAAGTTGTATGAGGTGATGCAGCTCACCACACCTACCGGCGCCCGGTGGACCACGGCGCTCATGATGCCGCCTGGCGCGAGGGGGGTGGTTCCGGTAATCGCAGGCTCAAGCGGAATGAGCCTGGATTCCATTGCGCCGGTTGCGTACCGTCGAAGCCGGGCTGACACCTGCGGCACCTGCATGGTTTTCGCAACCCGCATCGTGGCACCGGTCTCGGCTTGAACCAACGGCACAAACTCGTCGCGGCGGGCGTCGTACAGGTCGGCCGCCGCGTTGAGCAGGTTTGCACGATGCTCGGGCGTGGTTCGAGACCAAGAATCGAAGGCCTCACGAGCCGCCTCGGTCGCGGCGATCGATTGCTCCACTGAGCAGTTCGGAGCCAAGCCGACTACCTGCTCAGTTGCGGGGTTGATGATCTCGTAGGACCCTAGGCCCCCATCGGACCATTCCCCACCGATGCAGACCTTTGCTGATTCAGACATGTGTCCTGATTGCCCTTACTTGTCGAAATCGAGTTGCAACATCTCGATTGCGTTGCCGCGCACGAGTTTGTAGATCACGTCCTCGGGAAGGTTCCCCATCAGCTTCTTTGCCACATCGAGGCTGGATGGCCAGGTGGAATCAGAGTGCGGGTAGTCGGTCTCGAAGCACGCGTTGTTGACGCCGACCTTCTCGATGTTTTCGAGGCCGTAGATGTCGTCGAAGAAGCAGCCGTACACCTGGCGGTAGTAGTAGGTGCTCGGTGGCTCGGGGACCTTCTCGCCGAACCCGCCCCAGGCCCGGTTCTCTTCCCAGACCTTGTCGGCCCGCTCAATGATGTAGGGCAGCCAACCGATTTGGCCTTCGCTATAGGACAGCTTGAGCGTTGGGTACTTCGCCAACCAGCCAGAGAAAAGCCAGTCGGTGAGCGAACTCATTGCATTGCCGAACGTAAGTGTGGAACCAACCGCTGCGGGCGCATCCTCAGAGGTCGAGGGCATCTTCGAGGAGGAGCCAATGTGCATGTTGATGACCATGCCGGTTTCGGCACAAGCCCGGAACAATGGTTCCCAATAGTCGGTGTGAATCGAGGGCAGACCGAGGTAGGCGGGGATTTCCGAGAAGCACACTGCCCGCACACCGCGTGCCGCATTTCGGAACACCTCTTCGGCCGCCAGGTTGGCATCCCAGAGCTGAATGATGATGAGCGGAATGAGCGCGCCGTTGGAGGGTGCACACCACTCCTCAACCATCCAGTCGTTATATGCCTTCACACAGGCGTCGCCCAGTTCCTTGTCCTGTGCTTCGCTGAACCGTTGGCCGCAGAATCGAACGAAGGAGGAGGGGAAGCAGAGCGAGGCTTCCATCCAGTTTGCGTGCATGTCCTCAATGCGGGCTTCCATATCCCAACAGCCCTTGCGCATCTCCTCGTAGGTGATGGGCGAGACGGTGACCTGGTCGCGTGGGAACCCTGCTGCGGCCTCAAGCCGGGTGAGGGGAAGCTCGAGATCCTCGAACCGCCACCAGTCCCCAATCTCACCCTTTTCGTCTGGCTCGAAGGAGAAGACGCCACCGATGAAATTCATCGTGCCGCGTTGTTGGAATGAGGTTGGCCCGCGTTCTTTGAAGCGTTGGGGAAGTCGATCCTGCCAAACGTTTGGCGGTTCAATTACGTGATCATCAACGGATATGAACTTCGGAAATTCGGCCATTCGCGAATCGTAACGCGAAATCTGACGGTGCGTCAGATTTCGTTCTGGGCCGTTGTCGGCGGACTGAATCCAAGCTCCGTCAGTGCCTCGTCCAGCGACGCGACCGCCACGAGCTTGATCCGTCCTTGAGCCTTCTCCTGAAGCGCTGCGACTTCGCCAGCTCCTGTTTCGGAGGGATACAGAAACAGCTCGGAGCCACCGGAAATCGCGCCATCCAGCTTGTGCATTACTCCACCAATTGCTCCCACCTGGCCCGATTCAGTGATCGTCCCAGTGACCGCAATTCGGCGGCCGTCGGTGAGTTCACCCCCGCTGAGCTTGTCGATGACAGCAAGTGTCCAAGCGAGGCCGCCGGAGGGACCCGACAACCCTGCCGAGTTCATCTCAATCTCGCCATCTACCACGGCCGTCGGATTCAACGTCCTGCCTGAGATACCCAGTCCCACGGTTGGCGGGGCTTCAAGGAGAGCCACTGCGATCGGAGACTGCGACTGGTTACCCGATGGGGTCACCGTTGCCTGGGTTCGTGCGGTAACTGACACCACCGGACCGCCTGCACTTCGCTGCACCTGCAGCGAGATCTCCCGATCGCCGCCAAGTTCTTCGAGACGTTGGTGAAGTGTTGAGACCGAGTCCACTGGACTCCCCTCAACAGCAACGATCACGTCGTCGATCTTGAACACCGATTCGTTCGGGCCACCCACCACAGCAGTCACGATCACGCCATCGCCGCCCAGGGTCGCTGTGTGACCCATTGCCCGAGCCCCAAGCACTTGCGCAATCGCTTGGGAATCACTCATCTCTCGGTTGGCGCTCGCCTCCAACTGACCAGAATTCGCCCCGCCAAGCACCTCCTCCATAGGGGAGATTTCAATGGAGGAATCAAACTGCGCCTGCAACAACAAGAGCGGAGTTGCCTGGCGAACAGAGACTGAAGTCAGCAAGATCCCGCCGCCTGCTGTCGCATCCCCGGAGGCCCCGCCGCCAGGTTCCGTACCACCAGACTCCGTACTGCCAGCCCCCCCTGAGGGCTGCGTCGGCAGTGGGTCACTCGCACCTTCAACCACGTAGGGCAAGGGCAGCATCAGGAAGTACAAACCGGCAACAATCCCCGCTGCCACAGCGAAACTACGAGAGCTTCCCGAGGGCCGCAACAACGCTCCAATGACACCCACCATGAGCACCGTCTTGATGAGCGTGATCAAACCAAGCCCAGCAAGCACCGGGCGAGTCAAGGGTGCAACCGCCTCGATTCCTGCCAGCGCCGCTTGACGACTCAAGGTGAGATCAGCTGCCACTGCGGCAGCTAGGGCAAGGACCAGCAGAATGCGAGGTACTCCGAATCGATGGCGCAATCCAGCCACCGGCCCCCGCGAGCGCTTCTCGGCGATCAAGTGCCCACCAATGGTCGCCCCAGGCCGTTCGACGGCGAGTTCGGGGAGGCGGGGAACATCCATGCCTGCACAGTAGGTATTTTGAATCACCGAAACAAGGCCATATGTACTGAAATGCAGTCTCCGGTTGGGTCCAGGCAACCCGGGAATTCGTCCAAGCCGAGAAGCAAGTGCAAATGACGACATCATGGGGCGCCATCTGCACACAGTTCTCCGAGATCAGGCGAGGGCGGACCCTCGCCAGGGCGCATGGGCAGGCCAGGCCAAACAGGGGTCTGCTTACGCTCCCCTACCAGCGATTCCTTGCCTCCTCCGCGAACCCCTGGATACCTTCCACTCGGTGCGAGACCCCGTCATCGGATCGCACGGTGCCCGTCCAGCACCCAAACACCTGGTGCACCTCCATCGCCAGGACACCTGCGTTGACCTTGCTGTGCCGATCGTATTTCGGAGCTAGCACTAGGTCCACGGCCCCGTCAGCCCCTCGAACAGTCCAGGGATCGAGGGGGCGGTCCCAGTTGTAGGTCCACTCAAGCTCGGCACCAATCTTGTTCAGGACACCGTCGATGATGAGCCCGTTCTCGGTGAATCCGGTGCCTTCAGTCCATTTTCCACCGAACTGCAGGCCGACCACCGATCCGGTGTCGAGTGCCAGACCCGCACCTCCGGCCCAGTTCCAGCGGTTGGAATAGCGCCAGCGACCGCGCCCAACATCGAGCACGCCCCAGGCCTCTGAGTGATCCACCTCCGGGCGATCCCCCGATATAGAGCGCTCCGCGGATGCCCCAAAGCAATGTTCCTCATCACCGACCTTGAAGACCCCATGGGCAGGTCGCGCTTGATGTTTGGACGTGAACTGAAACCGCTTTGCACTCCACGGGATCACCACATTCAACGACTGGTGTCCCGCCGGAAGGTCGACTCGTGCCTCCAACGAGGCCGATCGGCCGTCTGCCTCGACCCAGTGTGCGGCGATGGTTGTGCCTGCAGAATCGTCGGTGATGCTGACGGAGGTTGTGGGATTCGACCAGTGAAGCGG
>DORQ01000164.1:7269-7632 GCA_003514205.1 Acidimicrobiaceae bacterium | reverse complement strand
AATCCATGCGAGCAGCAGCCCGGCGCCGGCCCCGCCGAGTGCGAGCCAGGTCGGCAATCCCAGCTTGCCGAGATGCACGGTGGGCAATGCTGGAAGGCCAAACCACACCACCCCGGCGTTCACCGCAAGCCAGCCCAAACCAACCACCATCACGGCGGCGAGAACCCATTGGAGTAGACCCACCCCGCGCCACCACTTCGGTGTCGTCGTGTTGAGGTCTGCCGAGGCCACCGCTGCGTCAAGTTCCTCGCCGATCTGGTCGGTGTGGACTGCGCTGGCGAGCAGGGTTCGCCAGTGTTCCGGTAGGCCGTCGGAGACGCTAATCACTGCGTCTCGAACCGCGGTGCGGGTTGCGGCTTGGGC
>DORQ01000164.1:5489-7132 GCA_003514205.1 Acidimicrobiaceae bacterium | reverse complement strand
ACGGGAGCGGCTTCGGCCCGGGAGGTTCGGCGCAGCCTGGTCGCCTCCCCGATCGTTGGGGGTGCTGCCGTTGGATTGAGCCCGAGGCGACGCAGCGGATTTGCTCGCAATCCCGTGAGCCACCGGGTTGGTGGCCAACCCACTGCGGCCGTTGCTTGCATCCGATGCGAGCCCGCAACTGCGTGAGCGACTGCGCCAACACCAGCGGCTTGAGCGAACGAGGTATTCAGCGCAGTAGTTGCTTGCTTGGTCACCTGCGAGGGTGCGGTATCGCCGCAGGCCACCAGGAGGTCACTACTGACCCAGTCAAGGTCGGCATCGAGTCGTGCAACGGCAGCTTTCCGCTCCTGCGTTCGAGCGGCCAGTTCGCGGCGAAGCTCGCTTACCCCTTCGCCAGTCACGGCCGAGGTTTCGATGACTCGAACTCCGCTGAACCCATCCGCAGTCAGGAGTTGGCGAAGATGATCGGAACAGGCTCGCCGGGAGGCAGCGTCAAGACGATCGACTTGGTTGAGGGCAACGAGGGTGACTGCGCCGTGGCCGGAAAACCGTTCCAGGTACTCATGATGCAATGCCGCGTCGGCATACTTCTGTGGGTCGACCACCCAGCAGAACACATCGGTCACAGCGGCGAGCCGTTCCATTTCCTCACGGTGCGCTGCCACAATGGAGTCGTGGTCGGGGAGATCTATCAGCACGAGGCCGCCAAGGGCGGGGTCATCGAGGCGGTGTTGACGGTTGATGTCCAACCAGCCGAGCAGCTCCTCGGCTCCTGGAGCAAAGGTGACGGCCTCAGCGATTGAAGTGGTCGGTCGCCGGACACCGGTGGTTGCGAGCTCAGTGCCCGCGAGTGCGTTGAACAGTGAGGACTTCCCGGAGCCGGTGGCGCCTGCGAGCGCTACCACAGTGAAGCCCGTGCCGAGCGCTCGGCGGTCGGCGGACTTCGCAAGAATTGCCGAAGCCCGGTCCGCGAGTTCGGCCTTGAACAGGTCTGCGTGTCCGGAGACGATTCGATCCAATACGGCGAGACGCGAATCGAATCGTTGTTCAGCCTGTGCCGTAGCCCGTTCTGCTTTCGCAGTTGCTCGGTCGGTCATCGACCGATCTCCAACTGCACTGCCGCATGGCGAAGCCGATCCGATGCCGCCTGATCGGTGCCTGCTGAACTGAGCAGCGTGTGGAACCGCTCAGCCTCGTTGGCAAGCAGCATCTTGACCCGATCTGCAAGGTCGTGGCGAGCTCGCTCCGCAAGGCGTCGAACCACCTGATCGCCAAGTACTGCCTCAAGCACCTTTTGCCCGGCGGCGCTTGAACCACCCGCAATTGCAACCTCTGCACCAGTGAGTCCGCCCGTATGTGCGAACACTGAGACCATGGTGACGAGTGCCACTCCGTTGATGCCGTACGACAGCGCCTTCGCAGTGGTTCGTTTGTCGGCGCCTTCCTCACGGAGGTGTTCGAGAATTCCGGACTGCCAGTGACGAACCATGCGGTTGGTCTCAGCTGCGAGGAGGTCTGATTCGGTGTCAAGGCGCACTGTGTTGTCAGCCAGAAGTTGCTGCCCCGCCGGGCTGGTCGACCAGTGGTGATACGCGGCCTGCGCGGCCTCGCCAGCGTGCGCTCGAACCAGTTGTTCGACGCCA
>DORQ01000164.1:4087-5381 GCA_003514205.1 Acidimicrobiaceae bacterium | reverse complement strand
CTCGAACCAGTTGTTCGACGCCAAGCTCGATCGCGCCTTCGAGTTCGGTAGCCTGGGTTGGGCGGCCGCGGACCGCTGCTGTGAACTTGTCTCGCAGTCGACCGATCTTGGATTCAAGTTGGCGCAACAGCTCGCCGGTTCCAACCACGTCTTGCCAACGGGCCAGCACTTCACCGCGCAGCACGGTGCCGAACTCGAGATCCTGGCTAATGCGATTGTGGGCTCGTGCATACTCTTGGTCGACCTGTTCACCGAGCTCGATCAAGGCGTTGTGCTGCGCGTCGGTCGCGTCGGCGAGCAGCAGGAGCTGGCCACGGAGATCGTTCAAGGTTCCGGACAGGGTGCCAAGCACCAGGTGGGCCCGGGCCTGTTGGTCAGCGCCCAGGTGGGTGATCCAGCCCGTGAGCTCGCTGAGTTGGTTGGGCGGGATTCGGCCATCAACCAGCGCTTGCTCTTCGATGGTGAACAGGTGCACGTTGAGGTCGTGGGCGCGCAGGTTGTTCTGGAGATCCTCGCCGATCTCCGCTCCAGCGCCGGGTGGCACACGATTCAGCACCATGGCGAGAGACACGCCGCGACGTGCAGCATCTTGGAGGAACTTCCAGGGCAACGCATCCGCGTAGCGGGCGGCAGTCGTGACGAACAGCCACACGTCGGCAGCGTCGAGTAGGTGCGCCGCAAGTTCGCGGTTGGCATCGACCACCGAATCGATATCCGGCGCATCGAGGATTGCGAGGGTTCGGGCGAGGCGGGTTGTGGTGACCAACTCCAGCTGGCGTTGTTGAGAGAGCCCGGCCGCCTCGTTGTCTGAGGCGCTGCGTGAAGCAGCGTGTCCCGAAGCGGTTTGGCCGGATACGCGGGCGAGGTCGCCGAGAACACGAGCACCTTCGAACCAACCGACACTGTCGGGGTGGCAGATCAGCACTGGCGACCGTGTGGTTGGGCGCAACACGCCGGCCGTAGTGACTTGCTCCCCGAGAAGGCTGTTGGTGAGGGTCGACTTTCCTGAGCCGGTTGAGCCGCCAATCACGATGAGCGCTGGGGCATCGATGTCGATGAGGCGGGGGAGCACATAGTTGTCGAGCTGAGCGCGGCTAGCACTCGCCCGTTCTCGTGCATCCTGCGCTCCGGGAAGTTCGAGCCCGAACCGAAGGCCGTCGAGCTCGTTGCGGGCTTCGGTGCAGGCCGCGAGGAGCCGGGTTGCCTCAGTGGATTCCATTGCGCACGAGTCTACGAGGATTGCTCGCTCCTCTGGGTTGCAGAGGCGGTTGTGTTCAATGTGTTTGGTGGCCGC
>DORQ01000164.1:0-3876 GCA_003514205.1 Acidimicrobiaceae bacterium | reverse complement strand
GCTGTAACGCAGGTGGTTGCGAAGGACGGTCAGCCTCGTCGCGAAACGCGATGAGTTCAGCCAAGGAGAAATCGATGGCCGATGTGGGAGGAGCGTGGCCCAACCAGCGCTGTGACTCCTCGCGGTTGAGTCGGGGAAACTCGATCGCCGACAAGCATCGTCCCGGTCGACTGACTGCTGGATGCAGGCCGCGCAACGGCTCGTTGGTGCTCAACAGCACCAACGCGTCAAGCCCTTGGCCCATGAAGCCATCCGCGATGTTCAGGAGTCGCGACAACGCCTGTCCGGAGGCATTGCGGGCGTCGGATCGAAGCAGCTCATCTGCATCTTCGACCACCAGGAGATGCCACTTCGGAAGTGGGCCGTGAGATGAGGTCTGAGCAATCTCGTCGTCCAGGGCTGACTCCTCGTCATCCTCTGGCTCAGCGGTCAACAGGTCAAAGAGCAAGCCGGTGGATCGAAAGAGCGATTCGGGCTCGGTGACAACAGTGGTCCGACACCAGGGTGCCCAGGCTCGCGCCAACGCACGAGTTGCGGTGGTCTTGCCGGTGCCGGGCGGGCCGTGCCAGAGCAGCAGCCTGCCAGAGCCAACCGGTCGACACAGTTCGATCGTTGATGCCACGTGATCACGAATGGTGTCAGAGTAGTTGCGAGCAATCTCAGTCCAGCTCGGTGCCGCGACCCGCTTGGTGGTAATTCGGGCAGACCGCTCGAAGAACCAAAAAGACACCGGGATGGAATCCTTGTCCACAAGAAACGGGGTCACCTTTGCTCGCACAGAAGCAATGAGTTGATCGCGAAGCTCCGGAGTCGCCGCCGAGATCGAGACTGCTACCTCCTGATCTCTTCTGCGGGTCGCGAAGAATGTCCAACCCTCGCCGAGAACCAGCCACTTCTCGAGATAGTCGTTGCGAAGGGAATAGGTAGGCGTCGTGCTGGGAGACACTTCTGCGATCGTTGCGACTCCCTTGAGGGTGCTCTCGACAACAAATGGCTCAAGTCCATCGCAGAATCGGGCGAGGGCAAGGGTGTCGAGTGCATCCCAGAACCCATCAATAGTGGCCGAGATTGAAATCGGTTCTTGAGCTTGGATGGTGGCCCAGGTGGGTTTCGGCGCGACCGAGCCCGTCCCGGTTGGGGAGGAGCCGACGCCAGTAAGGCGTCTGAACGGTGTCGCGTTGGTAGACATGGGTCGGTCAGTGTGATCGACACAACCTGTCGTGTCGAGCGAATTACTGCGCCTGATGTTGGCGGAGCTCCTCGTCGTCTATTCTCTCGCCAGTCGCGCTCTGTGAGTGAGGCTTCCTACCTGAGGAGAATGCATGGCCGGCGGGCTTGTTGGGTTACTGGATGACATTGCTGCGCTGGCCAAATTGGCTGCTGCCTCTATTGACGACGTTGGTGCTGCCGCTGGACGGGCAAGTGTGAAGGCCGCTGGTGTTGTGGTCGACGATGCCGCGGTTACGCCAGCCTACGTCCACGGTCTCGCCGCCAATCGAGAGCTACCGATCATCAAAAGGATCGCCAAGGGCTCCTTGCGGAACAAGCTGGTGTTCATCCTTCCGGTTGCGTTGCTGCTGAGCGCAGTTGCACCAGTGCTCGTCGAGGTCATCCTCATGTGCGGCGGCGCGTACTTGGCGTTCGAAGGCGCTGAGAAGGTTCACCATCGGCTGAGCCACAAGGCGCACAGCCATGACGACCATGACGACCATGAGGTTCCATCAGTTCTTTCGGGTCCTGAGGCTGAGGAGGCGACCATTTCGGGAGCAATCCGCACTGATCTGATTCTGTCGGCAGAGATCATGGTCATTGCGTTGAAGGATGTGATCGACAAGCCGATCTTCTCGCGAGCAGCGATCCTGATCGTCGTGGCCGTGGTCATCACTGTGGCCGTCTACGGCGTGGTTGCGTTGATCGTAAAGATGGACGATGTCGGACTCCTGCTCGCGAGCAGGAAGTCTGCAGGATCTCAGCGCCTCGGCCGTGGTCTCGTCCACGCGATGCCCAAAGTGTTGACGGGTCTCTCTACCATCGGCACCGCCGCGATGCTGTGGGTCGGTGGCCATATTCTGCTGGTTGGGGCGGACGAACTTGGGTGGCATGGTCCCTACAAGTTCGTGCATCACGTTGAGGAGTTGGTGCACGACGTGAGCGGGATCGGTGGTGTGCTTGGCTGGCTGGTCAACACGACGATGTCGGCAATCCTCGGGATTGCAGTGGGAGCGCTAGTCGTTGCAGGGCTGCACCTGTTTCAGCGTCGCAAGGCCGAGGCCTGAGGCGAGCGTTCGATCTGCAGTGTCGGTAGCTGGTCGTTGCCTGGCCACGCCCGCCGCATGAGCGGCTGAGCTCCTGGAAGATCTTGTGGCCGACGGACAGTCGAACGTGGACGAACAACCAGAGTGGTACCCCCAACGGGATTCGAACCCGTGTTACCTGCGTGAAAGGCAGGCGTCCTAGGCCGCTGGACGATGGGGGCACAGCGCCGAATAGGCGTTCCGTAGACTAGCAGCACCCACCCGGGGGCTTGTCGAATTGGCGATAGCGCACGGGATGGCTTCAGTCCGGCGGTGGGGTCAGTGAGGTCTCGGGCCAATGAGGTCTCGGGCCACACGGCAGGCCGGTCGATCAGTCGGCGCTGAGCACTTCGATCACGTTGCTCAAAAGCCAACCGAGCCGTTGGAACTTGATGTGGGTTGGGCTGAGCTGCTCGCGGAGCGAGAGGGAGTCTTCGTCAGTTTCGATCCCCAGTTGGGTCCCGAGGCGTAGGCGTAGATCATTGACGGCGCGCAAAATGAGATGCAGTTGGTCGCCAGTGCAACGGCCCTGCTCGATCAGCAGTTCGAGTTCGCTCAGAGCCGTCGACTTGCGGTCCCGAAGCTCAGATCCGGCTAGTGCATTCCATCCAGCATTTAGCTCAGCAACTCGTTCCCGGTCCTGCTCTGAGGGTCGGTTCGTTCCGGGTTCCTCAGGTCGATCGGGTCGCTGATCCTCACGCTCGTCTCCGAACGCCAGGGGGAATAGCCGCCGCACCGATTCGTCATCCCGCTCGATTGCTGCCGTGGTATCTGCAATAAGGTTGCGAATGAGGGACCGGTCGGGGCCGGTCAGGTAGATCATGTAGCCGCCGTCCCGGGATGGACGGATCGGACCATTGGTTGCGCGAACGATGGCGTCGTGCAACTCGGCGAGGACTTCCACAACTTCGAATTCCCAGCCCTCGTTCTCGGGGCGGATGAACCCGTTGCGCTTGTGAGTTTCTGCGAGAGCCCCGATGACCAGAGCGCAACCCTCACGGACCAACGCGGCTTTCTCGTTGCCTAGCGCAATGGAGTCGACCTCAAGAACGGAACGAAGCGGAGCAACGGATCTGTCAATGAACCCGAGTGCGTCGAGGCCCTTGTGGTGGAGCACGCGGAGTATGCCGGCCTGTTTGATCTCAACCTCAGGGTCAAACCAATCCGCCAGAGTACGAACAGCGTCGAGGGCACACTCGCGCTGCTCTGTTGGAACTGACACACCGCATCGGAGTGCCGTTGTAGACCATGCCCAGGGCGCGACGATTGGAAAGTCAAACCCATGATCCTCGCCGGAGTCGAACACGATTCAGTCGTCCTGTTGCAAGGTGGCCCAGAGGCCATGTTCCTGGAGACGAAAGACATCACGCTCGGCGGAGGATCGCGTGCCCGAACTCACGACCGCCTTGCCCTTGTGGTGAACATCGAGCATCAACGAGGTTGCCTTCTCCTTGGAATAGCCGAACACCTTCTGTAAGACGAGGGTCACGTAGTCCATCAGGTTGATTGGGTCATTCCAGACGAGCACGATCCATGGCCGGTCGAGGTCGTGGTCCTCCTCGAGATCCAAAACGCCAATGGG
>DORQ01000041.1 GCA_003514205.1 Acidimicrobiaceae bacterium | reverse complement strand
GCACCACCCTCGCTCGGGCCGCGGGAGGCAGAGCTGTCGGCCGCAGCTCCCGAGGAGTCCAGCACAGAAGTTGGAGGAGTTCGCACCGGCGCAGGCGCTGTGGTCGTCGGCGAAGTTGACGCGGGCAGTGCTCCGCCGATGTCCACGAGGCGAACCTCTCCCGCCCCCAGTACAAGGGTGGTGGTTGTCGATTGCGCTCCCAGCGCCGAAGGCAACACAGTGGTGATGATGTACGTGCCGTCGGCAAGTAGCGGGAACCAATACGAACCAGCGGGATCGATGCTGCCATCGCCATCAATATCGGTACTTCCGTTTGATGCCGCAACTTCTAGGGTTTCTGAATCTCCGTCTCCGTCGGTGTCGCCCAGCAGGCTCACCAACGAACCGGGCGCGGCCAGTTCCGATGGCCCCCACTTGCTATTGCCATCGGCGTCGGCGTACACCACGCCACTCACCATGGCGGTACGAACCGGGCTTGGTGAGCAGCCGGTACTGGGGTACTGAAAGGTCGTGGCGAATTCGGCCTCGACACGGTGTTGCAGCCCACCACCAGGGATGAAACTGCCGTCGGCTGCCTGAGCGCAGGTGGTCACGGCCACCTCATGTGTCGAAATGGAGTTCGCAATCGCATAGGTCGCCGTCACCCGGTAGGTGTGAGTTGCGCCACCGCTCACGTTTTGGGCCGCGGCGATGGTCAGTGTTTCGCCTGAGGCGAGGTTCGAAACGGTTGGAGTGTCGGGACCCCCATCAACGAGCACCACCGACAACGAGTCCAGTGTGTGGCCAGGCGGCAGCGCTATCGTGTCATTCAGGTCGTACTGCCGTGGCAGGGCATTCTTGTTTGTAACGGACACGTCGTAGCTCAGCGTGGCCGTACGAGATGCCCGATTGAAGGTTGTGGTCGGGTTGCTCGATGATGTGAGCAATTGTGTGGCCCGGAAATTGGTGCCGAACTCGGAGTGACTTGGGTTTCCAGCCGGGTTGGTTCCAAGTATCGTCCACGCGAACACCGTGTCAGCTTCGGCCTCAAACCAGGACGGCAGGGTCACCGTCACGTCAAACTCGTTCGATGCGTACCCGCCGGCCTGTGGGGTTGTCGTCCCGTCGTAGGTCACTGTGGTTGGGGTGCCCATAGGTACCAGGAACGAGGTGAGGTACTGCTGGCCCTCACCGAACCCAAGCGGCTGGATCGCCGAATTCACGCGAGCTGCAAAGTTGTTCTCTGGACTGACCGCAGCGCCATGATTGATATCTGCGTCGTAGAGTTCAACAGTTGCTCCGGCCTGAGCGTACCCAATGATTCGCAGATGCTGGCCTGCGCTGTCCTCGATCAGCTGGACTCGATCGATCGGCGACCCCCAGATCTTGGACACCACCGGATAGTCGAGACCGCGGTTGTTGTCCCCGCCATTCGAATCGAGTTCGTCATCAAGGCGTATCGTGTCGATTGCTAGACCATCGTTGTTGTAGGTCGAGTTGCGCGAGGTGGTAACACCCGAGCCGGCCCGGTACTGATTGTCGATGCCGGTCTTCCAGAGCCAGCCCGAATTCCGGACGATGTTGTGAGCGACTGTCACGTGGTTATTCCCGCCGGCGCTGGTGAGCGGCCAGTGATTGAGAAGCATCGGTAGCCCGACTCGGTCGAAGGTGTTGTCGCGAATCTCCATACCGACACAGCACCCCGACGAAGTCACCGGGAGCGTGATCCCCATGCCTGCATCTCCGCCGAAGTAGTTGCGCTGGATGTGAAGACCAGTGAGGTCAGTGATGTGGCTTCCAGAGGGCGGGCTCATCCCCATGCAGAATCCTCCAGCGCTGCCGAAACACCCACTGAAGGTGTTCCCCACGAACTGCGCGCCGGGATAGGCGCTCGGCCCTAGACCCGTGAGGGCACCGAACCGAACGACGACGGTGCCTCCCCCAGTGCCCTCAGGTACTGAGCGAAAGGAATGCGCCACGTTGCCCTGAAATGCCAAGCCCGCCGCGTTTCCTTGAATCGACGCAGCGTTTGCTTGCAACTCAGCGGTCGAGGCCGGATACCCGGGGGTAGGTGCCGAGGGCCAGCCGAACACATTGTCGACCAGTCGCAAACCCGCAGCATCGGTGCCGAGGGGTACGTCCACCGAGCGAAGGCCGCCAAGAATCGCGAGGGACTCGATCGCAACATTGGCCGAACGGATATCGAACACTGGGCTGGTTGCGGGTATCGAGCGCGCATCGATCTGCACCGAAGGCGCAGTCAATGCCGTCATCTGTGGATCGTCTGGCGTCCCCTCACGAGCGTCGGGACCCAACCCAACGGGCCCGCCATACGCGTGTTCGTGTGCAGGATTGGGCGAGGTGAGCGGCTGAGTTGCACCAAGGATCGAGGTTTCGCACGTGATTGCTGGCAAAGGAGTGAGCACCACGATGTTCGCAAAGGTGACACCTGATTGGGTCGTGAGCGACGACGGCGCCAGGTTGAACTCAATCGTGGTCGGCGCCCCGGCACAAACCTGCGCGTCAAGGAGTGCCTGGCGCAAGGTTCCTGGACCGCTATCAGCGCCCGAGGTCACATGTATCGTCGTCGCCGCCGATGCGGAATGGACTGAACTCAACGTAAGTGCCGCCAGGAGAATCGCCACGGCCCCGCCCGCTTGCGCTGTGCGTCGCAACACTTTTGTCGATTTCATTCACCTGGTGTCGACGTGAACCTCACCCAGGTTTAGCAAATGCCTGTGGCAACCAAACAGTTTCGAGGCGATCAAACTTGCACATCTTGGGCTGCACGCTCCAACGCGCGGCCCACATCTGCGATGAGGTCCTCGGCGTCCTCCAGTCCCACTGAACAACGGATCGTCCCCGGTCCAATCCCGGCATCAGCGAGCTCGGCTGCCAAAAGACCCACATGGGTCGTAGAAGCCGGATGGGTAACCAGAGTTTCCGGCCCGCCCAACGAGGTTGCGAGCTGGCAAATCTTGGTTGACTCAACCACCCGACGCCCAAACTCAGCGCCCCCGCGAACATCAAAGGTGATGAGCCCACCTGGGTATCGCATCTGTCGGGATGCAAGCTCGTGCTGGGGGTGGGACTCAAGACCAGGAAACGAGACCGAAGTCACCATCTCGTGAGCCTCAAGAAACCGCGCAATGACCATGGCCGACTCACTTTGGCGGCGAAGTCGAAGGGGCAAGGTTCGAATCCCTCTCAGCGCATTGGTGGCATCAAATGGACTAGCACAGGCGCCCTGCAGCACTGCGAATCCCCAGAGCCAGTCAATGAGTTCTTGATCGCCGCTCACCACTCCAATCGTGGCGTCATTGTGACCAGCTATTGCCTTGGTGGCTGAGTGCAGAACGAGGTTCACGCCATAGTCCAGCGGCCGTTGCGAGAGTGGCGGGGCAAAGGTCGAGTCGACCACCGTGATTGGTCCAGCAATCGCCCCAAACGCGGCCAAGTCAACGAGGTCGAGCTTTGGATTGGCTGGAGTCTCGGCGAAACACATCATCGTCTTCCCGGGACGAATGGCGGCACTCCAGGCCTCAGGGTCGGTGGCGTCGACGAAGGTCACGTCGATTCCGAACCTCGGACACACCGACGCGAAGAACATCTGGGTTCCGCCGTAGAGCTGACGCTGGGTCACGATGTGATCGCCGCTGGAACAGAGACCCAAGATGACCGCAGAGATCGCCCCCATTCCCGAGGCAAACGCTCGAGCTGCCTCAGCTCCTTCCAGTTCGGCGACCGCCGATTCAAAAGCGGCGACTGAAGGGTTTCCATAGCGTGAATAGAGGCCAGTGGCGCCAACACTGGTAGCCATGCGATGCGCCTCTGCGGTGTCTTTACTCACGAAGGTGCTTGTGGCCCAAATGGCTGGGGCCAGCGCCCCGCCGTCGTTGCCCCGACCGGCCCGAATTGCCGCCGTCTCAGCGGAATACCTTGGCGGTTGTTGGTCGGTCATTGTTCGGCCTCCTCAGTGCCTCTGGCACGCAGTTCTTCTTGGTGTGCGTCAGGTTCTTGGATTGCTGGAGCTTTGGGGTTCACCCTGGGTGCAGGGAGGGGTGTCAGCAACTCGTGGGGCACCTCCACAACACTTTCCAGGAATGCCTCGACCACTCTGGCTATTTGGTGGACCTCAATCAGGAACCCGTCATGGCCATCAGGGCTCTTGATTTCATAAAATCCGCATCGTGTCTTCTGTGCCATGAGCGCGTCACGCAGTGCCTCCTGCTGGTAGGGAGGGTAGAGAATGTCGCTCTCGATACTCATGATGATCGTGGGCATGGTGATTCGAGCGAGCGCCGCCTTCACTCCACCGCGACTTCGGCCCAGATCGTGCAGGTCCATTGCCTTGTTCAGCCTGAGGTACGAGTTCGCATCGAATCTGCGAACGAGTTTCTCGCCGTGATAATCGAGATACCCCTCCACCTCGAAGCGCTGCTCCAGCGCGAAACTCCCAGCCGTGTCCAATGGGTCCAACAATGACCTGCCAAACCGATCGTTGAACACGCCCTCGCTGCGGTAGTGAATTTGGGCGATCTCCCTCGCGAGAATCAGCCCCGCATGGGGGCCATTTCCCGGAGCGGCCTCATAGTAGTCGCCCCCGGCGAAATTCGGGTCGTTCAAGATCGCACGTCGGCCAACCATTGACCACGCGATCTGCTGGGCATGAGCCTCAGCCGCGGTAGCAATTGCCACGATCGAGCCAACGCGGTCGGGGAACATGGTGGCCCATTCCAGTACCTGCATCCCACCCATGGACCCGCCCACCACCGAAGCCCAGCGCTGCACACCGAGTGAGGTAGCGAGCAGTGCCTGCGCTCGCACCATGTCTCGAATCGTCACGATTGGGAAGCTGCCCCCATAGGGTTTGCCTGTTCGAGGATCAACACTGGCCGGCCCGGTGGATCCCTGACATCCACCCACGACATTGGAACACACGACGAAGTAGCGATCCGTATCGAGTGCCTTACCAGGACCGATCAGCCCATCCCACCAGCCCTCTGATGGATGGCCCTCCCCTGCCCGGCCTGCTGCATGGCTATCTCCGGTGAGGGCGTGACAGACAAGCACTGCATTGTCGGCCCGCTCGTTGAGCTGACCCCAGGTTTCATACGCCAAGGTGACTTCGGGCAGCGTTGATCCACCCTCAAGGCGAAATGGTCGCCCCTGCACCAGCGTGGCAAGTTTTCGAGCGCCCAGTGCCATTCCGGGAAGCCAAGCTCCAGTGGGTTTGATTGTCTCGTGTGCCCGCGCACGGTGCGCGCCCGACCCAGCCTCGGGTGATTCGCTGAAGTTCGGCTGCGGTGCGGTGGAAGTCATGGCGGTGCGATGGAGGTCATGAGAGAAGAGGTGCGACCTTTTCATGATCCGACATCTGGGACACCCGGTTGCCGTTCGGATTCCCCTTGAGAAATCCGGACTTTTTGTTGCTGCATGCAGCCACATCCCACGCTGTCACTTCAACTCAGCAGACTGGCTGCTCAATTGAGGAGACTATGGAGGCACCTTGGGTGTCCATCCCAGGTTGCCGGACTCACAAGTGAGCCGCTCAAAATGCTGTTTGCACTATAGCGAACGAGCAGCAGCAAGAGACAACTTTGTTGATGCGGCCGGTGTTGATGCGCCCGGTGTTTGATGCGCCCGGTGTTTGATGCGCTCAGACCGAGCGCCGACGCGACCGCTGCGACGGTAGACGCTCCAACCACCAGTGGGTGATTCGTTCGTCAACATCGCCCCAGGATGCTGTGGCCGGAACAGCAAAGGACTCCCAGCTCCGAGGATCGCCGGGCGTTTTCGCCCAACCTCGCAAGACATCGGCTGCAGCGTTCCATGCTGATCGATCCTGCGGAAGCGGCACTTGGCCAACCTGCCGAGCAGCAAGCTTGAGCGCATCGGAGGACAGGGCCGATCCACCGAATTGCCAGTACGCCCAGACCGTTGCTGGCGGAGCCATGAGCGCTGCTGCCAGCAGGAACGGGTCGACGTCCCCGGGAAGTGCGGCGATCACCGGTGTTACCGGAACACAGTCGCCATCGGTATCGACCCCAGCCTCGATCACTGAGGTCTGTGTGGCGATCAGCACCTTGGGCACCAGTAGCCGCTGCACCCAAGCGCTCACCCGTCGATGTTGACTCTCCAGCAACGCCAGATCCAACATCGGCCGAAGGAAGTCCTGCTTTGCGAAGCGGACTCGCTCGCTCCCCCACGCGATTTCCGCCGGATCAACCATCTTGGTTGTTACCACGCGGGCCCATCGTTGGGGGTCGAACGATGCCCGGTCAGCTGACAGAGGCGCGCCCGACTCGAGTGTGGCTGCCGCAATCGCGTAGTACTCATCGCGGAAACCGGCAGTGAACCTCGCCACCGTATTCGCCGGCGCAGTGGTTGGTTCATCGACTTGTGGCACACCCGCTGCAAGCGCAACAACGGAGGACCACGGTCTGCCGAGAAGCTGCTGCACAGGAAGAGCTCCAAGCACTTCCGATGTGGCGAGGTCACCAAGCACGTCGATAGTCCGAAGCTCCCTTGTTCGAGCAGCGCCCGCCTGGCCAGAGCCCTGGGGACTACTGAACACCACGGCGCAGACATCCACCGCTGCGGCAAAGAGCCGATTGCCCGGAATCCACACTGCTTCGAGCTCGCCGCCTGAAATGAGATCGTCCCGAACTCCGCCAGAGGATGCCGTCGCAAGAAAGGAACGCGGTTGAATCAGTGTCGCGACTCCGCCAGGTCTGAGGAGTTGCCGCACTAGTAGGACAAAGAGCGAAGCTGAGTCCACATACCCAGCTGCGGCCGGACCGAAACGTGCAACGAGCCCCACTCGTGCGGCTTCAGAACGGGAGGTCCGCTCAGAAAGTTGGCTTTGAAACGGCGGATTACCAACAACAACATCAATCCCGCCAATGAGGTCGGTGCATTCCACCAAGGCGTCAGCCACCACAAGGTGAGGGCAAACGTGATGTGCTGCGACGCCATAGGCACCGGCCCAGGCCTCCAGCGCCGCCCGAGTGGTGTCGATCGCTTTCGGATCAACATCAATCCCGATGAGCCCACCATTGAGAATCGTTGTCGGACTCACTCCTCGTCTGACCAGTGCTTCTGCAGCCCCGATCAGGAACGCTCCACCTCCGCAGGAGGGATCGCAGATCAGGGGAACTCCAGACCCACTCCAGCGGTCCAGGGTCAGTTCGCACAACGCGTGGGCCAGGCGCGGTGCGGTGTAGTGAGCGCCGCGTTTGCGTTCGGTGTCGGTGAGCGTCGCCTCGTGTTTGAGACCAATCCCAAACGCAAGTTCCGACTGCACCGAAGGCTCCACCGCAGTGAGTCTTGCCTGCGGCCAGGGTGAGCTCAATTCTGCTCTGAGAATCAGACCATCTCGCAGCTGTAGCCTTTCGCAATGGAATGGATCCCCCATGGGGAACGGATGGTCTATGAATCGCCGTGGATGTCAGTTGGGCTCGTCGATATCGAGATCCCAGGAGGCCGCCGTTTCGAGCACCACGTGCTGCATAACGCCGATGCCTCGGGTGCCATCGTCCATGATCCGGAGCGGGGAATGCTTCTGCTGTGGCGGCACCGGTTCGTGTCAGATAGTTGGGGTTGGGAGATCCCGGCCGGCCGAATCGATGCCGATGAAACCCCCATCGAGGCCGCTGTCCGCGAGACCGTTGAAGAGACCGGCTGGCAACCTCATGGTCTCACCCCACTGGTGTCATTCTTTCCAGTCAATGGGCTGAGCTCAATGAAGTTCAACATCTTCTTGGGAAGCACAGCCACCCATGTGGGCGAGCCCTCAGATCCATCAGAGTCCGAACGTGTCGACTGGCTCCCCCTTGATCGCCTTCGTGGGGAGATCCTCAGCGGGAACATGAGCGATGGTCTCTCGCTGAGCGCAGTCAGCTACTTTCTCGCTTTTGGGGCCAACCACTCACCGGATTCGGCCGGCGCTTAGGAGGCTGGCTCGGTCTCGGCAGGATTCCAGGCAATCAGGTCGGCGAGGCGAGGGTCGTTAGAAAACACCTCAACGATTGGCTGATCGAGACCAATGCGCTTCTGGAGGCGTTTCGCCTCAAGTTCTTGATTCCACAGGCAGAACGTCACCACCACACCAGAGGTGCCGGCACGAGCGGTTCGACCGGAGCGATGAAGGTAGGTCTTGTGATCCGCCGGGGGATCGAAATGAATGACGACATCCACTTCGTCGATATGAATTCCCCGTGCCGCTACGTCGGTGGCTACCAGCGCCTTCAGCTTGCCTGCTTGAAAGTCAGCCAATGCTCGCTCGCGGTGGTTCTGGCGGAGGTCTCCGTGAATCGGTGACACTGCAATCCCCTCCTTCTCCAGGTTCTGGGCGAGGCGATCGGCGCCGTGCTTCGTTGCTGTGAAGATGATCGTTCGATTGGCGGCACCGATGATCGCCGCTGCCACCTTGGTGCGATCCATCTCGTGAACATGGAGGAAGCGGTGGTGCATCTGGTCGACAGTGACCGATTCTGAGGCCACTTCGTGTCGAACTGGCTCTGTCTGGTAGCGCTGCACCAAACCGTCCACCACTCCGTCGAGGGTGGCGGAAAAGAGCAGGGTCTGATGATCACCCTCGACATTTCGCAGAATCCACTCGACCTGCGGAAGGAAACCCATATCTGCCATCCGGTCGGCCTCATCCACGACCACATGACGAACGTCGGCAACGCTGAGCGCGGACCGTTCGATGAGATCAATCGCTCGGCCGGGAGTGCACACGATGAGGTCCGCACCTGCCTCCAACGCCGCTATCTGCTTCTCGATTGGGTCGCCACCGTAGATTGCAACGGTGGTTCGGTCCATGGATTCAGCGAGTGGGTCCAATTCTTCTCTGACCTGGGTAGCAAGTTCCCGAGTTGGGACGAGCACGATGCCCGTTGGTCGTTTAGGGAGTGCCTTGGGGAGAAGCTGCAATGTTGGGATTCCAAAAGCGAGCGTCTTTCCCGAGCCCGTCTTCGCCTTGCCACAGACATCGCGGCCAGCCAAGGCATCGGCAATTGTGAGGCCTTGAATCGCGAATGGTGCGGTGATTCCCCGCTCACTGAGGGCGTGAACCATTCGTTCATCGACCCCGAGTGCTTCGAAGGTTGTTGTCATGTGCATTCCTTTGTCTCAGACAAACTACTGGCTCTGGACTCACCAGAGCACTACCGAGAATCGAAACAATTCTGCTGGAGGTGACTCGCAGCCAGCTGAACGCGAATACGATACGGTCCGCACAACCATCGAAATGGGGATCTCCGTTGTCAGGCCAGCGCTCAAATCTTGTTCATGAGTGGCCGGCAGAGAACGTCTCAGTAGTGGCGGTTGGGCCGGAGGGAATCGTGGCCTCCGCTGGCGAACTTGATCTCCGCTATCGGGTTGCTTCTGTTACCAAAGCAGTTGTTTCGAGTGCTGTATTGCTCGCAGTCGAGGAGCGAGCGATTTCCCTCGATGACCCTGCCGGCCCCGCGGGGTCAACAATTCGTCACCTCCTCTGTCATGCGTCAGGTCTCGACACTGACTCCCGCGCCCAAATCCTCGAACCGGGCAGGCGACGGATCTACTCCAATTCCGGCTTCGAAATCCTGGCTCAACATGTGGAGGCCGCAACCGGAATCATCTTCGCTGAGTACCTGGCAGAGGCCATCCTTGACCCACTCGGTATGAGTTCCACCTGCCTTGATGGATCGGCAGCACATGGTTTGATCTCAACGGCAGCCGACCTCAGCCTGTGGGCCACGGAGATGCTGAACCCTCAGGTGCTACATCCAAGCTCCGTCGGCGCGCTTCGCACTGTTCAGTTCCCAGAGTTGGATGGAATTCTGCCCGGCTTCGGCCAGCAACGCCCCAACCCGTGGGGACTCGGCGTGGAGATTGCTGGAACGAAGTCACCACACTGGACTGGCTCCTCAAACTCCGAGCAGACCTTTGGTCACTTCGGAAAATCTGGCTGCTTCGTCTGGGTTGATCCCATTGCGGAACTTGCTCTGATCGGCTGTGGCGATTCACCCTTTGGGGGCTGGGCCGCTCAACTCTGGCCAGAACTGAGCAATGCTGCACTGGCCGAGTTTGCTGATCCTGGACGAACCATCCCCCGACTCGCAGATCCCACCCAGGGCGGCTCACGGGAGTAGATCGGCGGGAGTCCTACTCAGAGGTCGGCTCTCCTGAGGTTCCGGACTCAGCAGTGTCAGCAGCGTCCGCAACGTCAGCAACTGCGTCTGCAGTGTCAACAGCGTCTGCAGCGTCAGCACTGTCAGCACTGTCAGCACTGTCAGCAGCGTCAGCAACTGCGTCCTGTGACGGCACCGACTCGCCGCTCGCTGAGTTCATCAGCCCGGCAGCGATCCGCTCCTGATCCTCGGCAATCTCCTGTGTGCGAGCCTCCTCGGAGCGTTTGAACCCACCTGCAAGAAACCAGACCGTGGCCACCACAATCATTGTGAGTGAGAGCACGGTGTTCACTCGCAAGCCAAACAACTCAGAGGCCTTGTCGATTCGGATCGACTCAACCCAGAGCCGGCCAAGGAAGTAGAAGCCAAGGTAGAGCGCGAAGAGTTTTCCTCGTTTGAGAACACGGGTGCGGTCGATCGCGATGAGTACCAACATCACCCCGATGTTCCACAAGCCCTCGTACAAGAAGGTCGGGTGAAAGGTGGAGAACTGAGCCATCTCAGGTGGCTGACGATGAACGGGATCGATCTCCACGGCCCAGGGCAACGTGCTGGGTCGACCGTAGAGTTCCTGGTTGAAATAGTTGCCAAGCCGACCCAACGCCTGAGCCAACGGAATGGCTGGCGCCATGGCATCCATCATGTCGGGGACCCGAACCTTATACAGCCGCGCTGCGAGCAGTCCGCCAACAGTTCCGAGGAAGATTCCGCCTGGGATTCCCAGCCCGCCTTTCCAAATCTGGAGTACATCGGGCCACCAATTGCCCGAGTATCGTGAGTTCCAATCAGTAATCACGTGGTACAGACGGGCACCAATGAGCCCCGCAGGAACCGCCCAGACGGCAATGTCGGCTACCTGGTCAGGATCGAACCCACGGGCACCCCACCGGCGCCGGGCAAGCGACACAGCACACAGCACA
This sequence comes from Acidimicrobiaceae bacterium, assembly GCA_003514205.1. Lineage (GTDB taxonomy): Bacteria > Actinomycetota > Acidimicrobiia > Acidimicrobiales > Microtrichaceae > UBA11034. The sequence continues at coordinate 5,770 of DORQ01000041.1, read as the reverse complement.
CCGAGGGCGATCATGAGGCCGTAGTACTTCACGCCAATGAACGGAAGCTGGTCGGAGGACGGGCTCGGTATAGAGGCGAACAGTGCGTTCATTCGGATGCTCCCAAAAGCTCAGCTCTCACGCTCAGGCTGCTCTGATTGCGAGGCGGACCCCGCGACGATACTCGGTCAACGGCCGTTCACCATGCCTCACGAGCTCGCTCAAGCCCCTGCGGGGCTCTTTGGGGCGAGGGGACTGTCCGGATCAATCCCGTCAAGTTCGACATCATCAATTGGGTCAGACGTGGTAGTGGGAGCGGCTGGGTCGAATGTGCTGGGGTCAAGCAGCGGCAGGTCGCCATCGTCGTCTTGGACAGGCGCCTCCACCTCAGGGGTGCGCTGGGAAATTCCTGGCATTCGAGGCAGCGGTGCATTCGGCGGTAGGTCATCGATCGTCAAGCACACGGCAACTGCTTCGCCCATTCCGCGTGCCAGATTCGAATCGGCCGCAAAGAGGTCGGGCTGGGCTTCGTCGAGCAGCGAGGTCGCGAAGACGGAGAATAGGCCGGCACGACGCAGGCCATCAGTAATGCACGCCGATTGTGTCAGCCCGAGCTTTCGGTAGGAGCTGATCAGGCCGATGAAGCCCTTTGAAAAGTCGATGCAATTCGTCAGAATATTGGCAACCGCAATCCGTTCGGCGCTGGTGAATTCAAGCTTGAGAGACGCATCGTTGGGAGCGTATCCAAGTGCGTTGAGACGCTCGACCCCAACGCGCCGGACGATCCGTTCTGCAGCGCACCCCGCCTCCTTCTTGGTCGGAGACCACTCGTTAAGTGTGACTTCCTCTGCCCCAAGGAGCGCAGCAAGGCTCGCCGTGACCCCCTTGGCATCCGATCCGTAGGTGATGACCTCGGAGTCGGCCCCATTGTTGATTGCCTCGGTGTCCCAATCAGAGGCACATCCCGTGAGAAGTGCGCCACTACACAGCAGTGACGCTGCCACCGCCCACCATCGTCGACGGCGGGGCCATCGACTGGTCGGGGTCATTCTCGATGGGTTCGGAGCCAACACGGCTACCACTGTAGAGGGCTCGCATGACTAGGGCTCAACAGGCTCAAGGAGCGTCCGATAGGACAGGTATGCAGTTACTCATTACTGGCGGAGCTGGGTTCATTGGAACGCATCTCTGCACACGACTTCGCACCAACCCGAACCACTCGATTCGGGTCCTCGACGATGGTTCCGGTCTCCCCAATGGAATCAGTTCCGAGGTGGACGGCGTCGAGTACGTCGGCGGATCGGTGTTGGACCGAGGTCTGCTGAGCGACGTGACCCAGGACGTTGACTGCATTGTCCACCTCGCAGGCGTCACTCACCCAGCGATTGCCTATTCGAATCCAGCGGAGACCTTCGAGATCAACGCTCTGGGCAGCGCGTATGTGGCTGAGGCAGCTATGAGCGCCAACAACGCGCACCTCATCTGTATGTCCAGCGGTTCGGTGTACGGGGCGAACCCGGCGACTCCCACCCATGAGGGGCTGACCCCGCTGCCCCAGGAGCCCTACGCCGCATCCAAGCTGGCTGGCGAAGCCATGGTGATGAGTTACCGCCACGCCTATGGACTTCCGGTCCTGTTGCTGCGACCCTTTGAGGTCTTTGGTACGGGCCAGCCAACAGATCATCGTTCCGGCGCACAGGTAGCTGGCCTCATCTCGGCAGCGAGCAACAAACAACCAGCTCGAATTCCCAATGATGGCCGAACCGCCAGCGACCTACTCGCAGTCAATGACCTCGTCACCTATCTCGTGCGGGCCATCGAGCGAAAGATCAGCTATTCAGCACCGATCAATGTTGCGTCTGGCATCAGAGTCACCACGTTGGAACTCGTTGCGCTCATCTCGAGCCTGCTCGCCGAACCGATGATGCTTGAGCATGTTCTTGCTCCCCCCAACGCCGACCAGAACCGAATTGCGGACACGACTCGGCTTCGCGCGGTCTTTGGCGAGCTCTACAGAACTCCAATGATCGAGGTACTCTCAGAGATGTTGATCGCTGAGCGGGCCAAGCAACTCGTACCCAACGCGTAGCAATCTCGCCGGAGGCCTCCTCAGGCTGAGGGAAGAAGCAGGGCCGGCGTGAGCGAGGCCGTTAGGCCAGGGTTGCCTGCACTCGGCCGAGGGCCTCTTCTTCACTCACATCAAGCGCGAAGGAAAGCTCTGACACGAGAACTGAGCGTGCCTTCACAAACATGGACTTCTCGCCAGCTGAAAGGCCCTTCGCCTGATCACGAAGCGCGAGGTTTCGAACGACCTCGGCCACCTGGTAGACATCGCCGCTTTTCAGCTTCTCCTGGTGGTTTTTGAATCGGCGCGACCAGTTCGCTGGCTCACGAATGTCTTTCTTGCCGAGCAACTCAAAGAGATCTTGAACCTCTTCATTGCCGATCGGTGGTCTCATGCCCACATCCTCGGCCTTGTCGGCCGGAACCGAGAGGGTGAGGTCACCATGGGCCATTTTCAGCACTAGGTAGTCGGTCTTGTCGCCATTGAATTCGCGAGTCTCGCGGCTGACGATAATTGCGGCTCCGTGGTGTGGGTATACAACACGATCTCCAACATCGAACAAGGTTCGGTCTCCTCAGACTCTGCACTCGGGCGTAAAGGACCGAGGATGCCACGTTTCAGCGGGTTCAGCCAATCACTTCGCGAGGATCTTTGCCCAAACCACAGGACTTCGCATGTCTTCAAGTGAAGTATCCTCTCCGCGGGCAGCCGAAGGACCTGCCGTCTGAGTATCCCGGATTCGGGAGCGGAAGGGGCATCAATGCTGCAATCCTGGCTGATCGACGTGGCCGAAGTTCGTCCGGCTGGAGCCAAGGGTCGGGGTGTTTTCACCACTCAGGCACTCGCACAGTCCACTGTGGTGAGTGGATTCGGAGGCCACGTCTTGGGCCGTCGCGAGTTCTCCAAACTGCCGATTGATCAACAGGTGCACTCGCTTCAGATCGCTGAGGACCTCTTCATGGTTTGCCTACCAACGAGCGAGCCAGCGGACTTCTTCAATCACAGTTGCGAGCCCAATCTCGGTGTCGAAGGCAATATTCTTCTCGTAGCCACGCGCGACATCGCCGCTGGAGAAGAATTGACCTTCGACTATGCGATGTGCGATTCCGACGCGTATGACGAGTTCGAGTGCGAATGCCAGACACCATCATGTCGAACAAAGGTGACTGGTAACGATTGGATGATTCCTGAACTGCAACAGCGATATCGCGGCAACTTCTCCTCGTACCTTGAGCGCAAAATCATTGACCTGAATCGCTCAGTGCCGAACTCGAGCGGAATGCTCAACGGCTAGATGCGGCTAGGCCAAGCCAAGCCAAGCCACGCCAAGCCAAGCCAGGCACGCGGACAGCGCCACTGAGCGCGGTGAGCGACGACAGGCTCAGAGCACAAAGCCCAGATTCTCTGCAACTGCCCGCGCAAGTGCTACGTCACCGTCAAGGCTGAGTCGACCGCTCTCTAGGACAGAGTGGACTGCGACCCTGCTACTAAAGAGGGCTCCGAGCGTCCCGGCATCCAACGTCAGCGTGGCCGTTGGACGCGCCACAGCGTGGGAGACCAGCCGTGCTCGTCCCTCCACAACAACATCCAAACGGCGAGCACTGGTGCCCTCAATTCGAAACGCCACCGAAGTTCCAAGTCGGGCCCCGACGCGTTTGCCAACCACGAAGCTCAGACTCTCCGCCATCTCGTCGACTGCGAGCGCAGTGGCGATCCTGAAGCTGTTCAACACGCCATCAGGTCCAATCCAGAATTCGTCGTGGTACTCCTGAAGCGCAGATGTGACATCAAGGGCGTGTACCCAAACGTCAAAGACCCGGATTCTCAGAAGTCGACCGAAGGTTTCGACCCCAATCGGTGTCCACGCTTCCTCGTTCAACGCTTCCATACGCATTGCCCGCAGGGTTGCCATCCGGGCGGCGGTGACCCTGCTGAAGTCCTCAAGAAGCTCAGAAGGCAACAATCCGCGTCGAGACTTCACCCATGCCTCGTTTGTGGAGCCGATCTCGTTTCGGATGTGCGCAGCAGAGGCTGTCGAATCCATCGGCGGTGCAGACGGAACAGCAACTCCCGCCATCATCTGTTCAGTGCCAATGAGGTGGGCGAACACATCATGAATGGTCCAGGTTGGGAGGCGCGTGGGCAGCGCCCAATCAGACTCGCTCAGCGATCTACCCACCAGGTCGAATAGCCCCCAGAGCTCATCGAACGCTGACACCATCAGTTCCTGAGAGGCGTGAACGCTGTCGCTCATACCGAGCCAGAATCACATCGTGGATGGGTCGCCATTCCCGACACACTGGCACAAACTGGCTTCACGACAAAAGGTCCAGCCCCTCACGCGCCTTGGCGACGTCGAGGCATCGGATCCAGAATGCGCTACGAGCACCCACTCGTAGCGCCGCATTCTTGGCAAACGTAACAGGAACCCGCCCTCACCATTCCGACGCCACATTGCATGCACAGCGGCGCATCACTTCGCCGGCGCTCATTGGGGAGGTTGCTCTGGGGGACTTCCGTCAGTTGCGCCTCGTCGATGTGGGGTGATGGTGGGTCTGCCCGAACATCGAGACCTTGTGTGGTTGGCGTCGTGGCCTCTTCGACTCCTGGAAGCGTCTGTTGTAAGCGCTCGGAGATACCGAGAATGCCAAGCGAAGCACGGTCATCGGCCGTGAGATAGTCCATTGCAAGTCGCCGGAACAGATAGTCCATCAAGGAGTTGGCGATTCGTACCTCTGGGTCATCTGTCATTCCAGCTGGCTCAAACCGCATGCCCACGAATGCTTGAACGTAGGCCTGGAGTGGGACGCCATATTGCAGGCCGTGGCTCACCGCAATAGCGAAAGCATCCATGATCCCGGCAAGGGTCGAACCTTGCTTGGAAACTCGAACAAAGAGCTCACCTGGGCGTCCGTCGTCGTACTCCCCGACTGTGACGAATCCCTTGCAATCCGCAACCCGAAATTCGAATGTCCGTGATCGTCGCGACCGTGGCAGTCTCTCTCGGACCGGTTGGTGCACAATCCGCTCGACCACCTGAATAACTGGGGCCACGGCAGTAACCGAGCTGTCGACGCCGCCACTATCGCCATCAACTGGACCGGTGGAGAGTGGTTGACCCACCTTGCAGTTATCTCGATAGATAGCAACTGCCTTGAGGCCGAGTTTCCATCCATCGATGTAGATCTGCTCGACTTCCTCAATCGTGGTCGACTCGGGGGTATTCACCGTCTTTGAGATTGCACCAGAGAGAAACGGTTGAACGGCGGCCATCATGAGGAGATGGCCTTTGGGCTCGACGATGTTGTCGCCCATCGAACAAGCAAACACTGGAAGGTGCTCAGTTCGCAGCGCTGGTGCACCCAGTACCGAGTGGTTCTCGTCCACGTAGGCGACGATCGCATCGACCTCGGTTGGGCTATATCCGAGCTGCTCCAAGGCACGCGGCACAGTCCGGTTAACAATGGACATGGTGCCGCCACCAACCAGCTTCTTCCGCTTAACAAGGCCGAGATCGGGCTCGATCCCAGTCGTGTCCGCATCCATCATGAAACTGATAGTGCCGGTCGGTGCAAGAACCGATACCTGGGAATTTCGGAGGCCGAAGTTCTCTCCAAGCTCAACGGCCTCTGCCCACGCTGCAGCTGCCGCTGACACAATTTGTCGGCAGGATTCGCCACGCAATGCGGAATTTGCATCGCGGTGCATTCCGAGCACTCTGAGCAT